>JAFOCZ010000005.1 GCA_017380955.1 Alistipes sp. | reverse complement strand
TCGGCAAGAGCCTCCGATGCAGTCTTGATGTCGCCACTGAGCATCTTGCTAAGCGAGATGCTGCCAGTCTTGGCGCGTATGGTTGCCGTAGGTCTGCGCGCCTCGGTCTGCTCGGCCTGTGGCGCAGCACTTGGCGCTGGTGTAGCGCTCTTTGGCACCTCGCTCTTTGCTGCCTCTGCCACCGGTGTGGCTGGCATAGGCGCTGGCTGAGGTTGCGGCGTAGCAACGGGTGCAGGCTGCACAGGTTGTGGTTGTGGCGCAACGCTTTGCTGTGGTTGCTGTGGCGCTACAATCAGTTCGGGGAGCGAAAATGAGGTGTCGAAACTCTCAAATCCTACATCTTCATTTTTTTTTTGGCTGAGACCTGCAATTTTCATAAGTCCCAGCTCTACAAGCAATCGTTGATTTGATGATTGGCGTATCTTACCATCGGCCTCCGTAAGTAGCGATATAGCACCAAATAGGAGCGCCTCGTCGCACTTTTGTGCCTGGGCCTTATACCTCTCAACAAGCGTACCTGTGTACTCCACAAGCGATATCGCAGGGCCCTTTGCCAATAGCAAATCACGCATATGGGTGTTGAGACCCGCTATGAAGACCTGAGGTGAGAAGCCTCGCGAGAGCACCTCGTCGAAGCGTAAGAGAGTGTCGATATAGTTTCCTACCAGAAGCAGGTCGGTGATGCCAAAGTAGGTGTCGTAGTCGAGGACGTTGAGCGTAGCCGCTACATCCTTGTAGTTGAGCGTTGTGCCACAGAACGACACCGCCTTATCGAACATCGACAGCGCATCACGCATACCGCCATCGGCCTTGTGTGCTATGAGGTTAAGTGCCTCGTCGTCTGCCGTAACACCCTCCTTGTTGGCGATATAGCGCAGATACTCCACGCCATCCTCCACCTTGATGCGGTTGAAGTCATAAATCTGGCATCGTGATAGGATGGTAGGGATAATCTTATGCTTCTCGGTTGTTGCGAGGATGAATATGGCGTGCTGTGGTGGCTCCTCCAAAGTCTTGAGGAAGGCGTTGAACGCCGACGCGGTGAGCATATGTACCTCGTCGATAACGAACACCGAGTAGCGACCGTGCTGTGGTATGATACGCACCTGCTCTATGAGGTTGCGGATGTCGTCAACAGAGTTGTTCGACGCAGCATCCAACTCGTGGACATTGAGCGAGCGACCCTCGTTGAACGAGCGGCAAGACTCACACTCGTTGCACGCCTCACCAGCCTGAGGATTCAGGCAGTTGATGGTCTTGGCAAAGATACGAGCACAGGTGGTCTTACCCACACCACGCGGACCACAAAAGAGGTAGGCGTGAGCCAACTGACCACGCTCTATAGCGTTCTTTAGTGTTGTTGTAATATGTCGTTGTCCCACAACCGATGCAAAGGTCGCAGGACGATACTTACGTGCTGATACTACAAAATTCTCCATAACTCGACAAAGATAGTAAAATTTTTCATCTTGCGTATGCGCGCACGACGAAAATTCGGGGTGTAGTATGATTTTTCGTAATAATGCGTTATATTTGTAGTCGCAAAAATATATGAATGTTATGAGAAAAATAGTATCAATATTACTCCTTTTTGCCACTTTGTGTGGTGTGGACATTGCCTCGGCGCAAGAGGATGCTAAGCGAGGTTTTAACCTTATCGTTGTGGGAGACCCACAGCCCCAAACCAAGGCTCAAATGGAGAGCCTCGAGCGAGAGATAATACCCCAGATTGGCGATATCGTCGAGGAGTATCGTGCTGAGTCGGAGTTGCCTATAGCGATACTCCTTACGGGAGATGTGGTGTGGGATACTATGGCGTTTCTGCCTCGTGTGAAGCGAGCCTTCGAGAGCCTCGGAGTGCCTGTGTATGCCGTTATCGGTAACCACGACCACAATCGCAAACACTGCCGCACACAACGCCGTGCAGAGCAGGAGTTTGAGGAGACATTCGGTGTTCGTAATCAGATGTTTATGCTTGGTGAGACGCTATTTCTCACCTTCGACAACATAGAGTATCGTCGCAACAAAACATATGGCGAGGGCATAGATGCCGAGCAGTTGGTGTGGATGAGCGAGGTGCTGGAGGGTATGCCTAAGGATATGCGTATTGTGGCGTGTATGCACGCCTTGGCAACCAAGCGCACGCCTCAGGGTAATAGCGTAAAGCCTTATGCCAAGCCTATTGTTGCTATGGCTGGAGAGCGAGAGTTGCACTTCATTACGGGTCATCACCACAACCACGGAACGTATGACCTTGCACCAAATGTCATAGAGCACAACGTGGCACAGGTGAGTGGTAACCTATGGTTTGCGCCTATATGCTCCGACGGCACACCACGCGGTGTCTTCTGCATCGAGGAGCGTGATGGAGAGTGGCAGTGGCATCATAGACTACTTGGCAAGAGTGCCGATGAGGTGCTTATAGCGTGGCAGGAGGGTGTTGTGAAGGATAATGAGGAGTATGTCGTAGTGAAGGCTATAGGCTGGGATAGCGCGTGGAGCGTAGAGTGGGAAGAGGATGGCGAGGCGCGAGGTGCTATGGAGCAGATATCGATTCTCGACCCTGACTATCTCTATTATGTTGATAATGAGGCGCAGTATAGGAAGAAGTTTATGTATCGTCTGCGTAAGTCGGCACATCCCCATAGCCATTACTTCCGCCTAAGGCGTACCAATCCCGACAGCGAGGTGCGCATAGTGGCAACCGACCGCTTCGGGCGAGAGTATACAACTACCGTTAAGTAAAAATTGGGTCATTTCTTATGAAGTGACCCAATTTTGTTATTAGTTGTAGTTCTCAGTTCTGCCGTAAATGCTATTTTGACGGTTGTCCCTTGCCTCAACCTTAGCGGCGATATCTCCGTTGCCGAGGCACTTAACGCTAACCGTTCCCGATTTGATAGGCGAGTATAGTATGGCGTTGTCGTTGTCATCGGTGCGGTAGTACCACGACCAGGTATCTCCATCGCCCGAGACATATCCCGGTAGTGCGAGATACTCGTAGTATAGGTTGCTGGTTATGTTATACTCTCCCTCGGGGCTCACGGCATCGAGGGGTGTGAGGAGTTCGATGACTATCATCTCGTTGTTCTGGTCGCTGATGAGGTACAACCACCACAGCCTCTTACCCACTACATAGTAATCCTCGAGGTCGTAGACCTCTGCATAGCAGTTGGTGAGCGAGATGTCTGTTGTGAGGTTTGAGAGATATCCTGCGACACCCTTACGACCAAAGGTGTTGTAGTTGTCGACCTTACGTTTGCCACAGTGATATCTATAGCGGTTGTTCGACGAGTCGGTAAATGATACATATATGCCGTCGATGTTCACCTCAACGTCGCACATCGCAAACGCCCTCTTTGTAACCTTCCCCGCATCCGAGATATGGAGATAGGAGTATTCGCCACTCAGCGTGCCTGGTCTTTTGCTATTTTTGGTGTCTAAGGTG
>JAFOCZ010000072.1 GCA_017380955.1 Alistipes sp. | reverse complement strand
TTAATCTGCCTGTGATACGTTTACCAGGGCCTCGCGGTAGGCGTTGAGGATTTGCGACTTGGCGATGAAGCCCAAGTAGCGGTTCTCCTTATCCACAACAGGCAACATCCAGGTGTTGCTCTGCTCGAAGCGCGGCATAATGCTCTGTATCATCTCGTGCTCGAGGATCTTGTCCGGTGGTTGTATCATATAGTGTGTGATAGGCTTCGCCCACTTATCACGGTCGAACATATCGTGGCGCAGGTCGTCGAGTTGCACGACGCCGAGGAGTTTGCCCTCGTTATCCAGCACCGGGAAGATGTTACGGCGTGCTGTGGAGATGATGTTCACAACGTCGCCGAGGGTGATGGTGGGGCGCAGGCGTATGAAGTCGGTCTCCATAAGTTGGTCGAGGCGCAGGAACACGAATGCCGATGAGTCCTTGTCGTGGGTGAGCAACTCACCACGCATACGCAACTGCTTGGTGTAGATAGAGTCGCGGTCGAGACCATAGTTCACGGCAAACGAGATGCACGACACTATCATTAGTGGTATGAAGAGTCCGTAGCCATTCGACAACTCGGCGATGAGGAATATCGCGGTGAGGGGTGCTTTCATAACGCCCGACATAACACCTGCCATACCTGCGAGGGTGAAGGAGGTGATGGATATCTCCCAGCCGAAGATAGCACGGCAGATGACCGCCAACGACGCTCCGGCGAATGCTCCCACGAAGAGCGATGGCGCAAACGTACCACCCACACCACCTGCTGCGTTCGTAGTAGCCATAGCCACAACCTTGAAGAGCATAATGGCGATGAGGTAGATGATGAGAAACCAGTCGGCATCGCTGAAGGAGTAGAAGAGGGTGTTGTTGAACAACTCCGCAGTCTCGCCATTCATAAGCGAACTAAAACTGCCGTGACCCTCGCCATAGAGGGGTGGGAAGATGAAGATGAGGATGCCCAGCGACAAGCCAGCATAGAGCCACTTACGCCACTGCTCCTTGATGGTCTTGTAGAAGAGTCCCACCTTGGAGTTCACCGTGGCGAAGTAGTATGCCATAACGCCGCAGAAGCATCCCAGGAGTGCGAAGAGGGGTATCTGCGCCACCTGGAACATATCAGCATCGGTCAAAGAGACGGAGTATATCGGTGAGAAACCCTGCAACGACAGCGAGATGATGGTCGCGGTCATAGATGCCATCAAGAGTGGGATGATAGACTTCGACGTGATGTCGAGCATCAGAATCTCGAGCACGAAGACAACACCCGTAATCGGCGCTTTGAACACCGCAGCAACGGCAGCACCAGCGCCGCAGCATAGCAGAAGCGTGATGTTCTTGTAGTTGAGGTGTGCGAGTTTTCCGATGTTGGAGCCTATGGCTGCTCCCGTAAGCACGATAGGTGCCTCGGGACCCACAGAGCCACCAAAGCCGATGGTCGTAGCACCACCCACGATAGATGTCCAGGTGTTGTGACCCTTGATGCGTGAGTCGTTGCGCGACATAGCATAGAGCACACGTGTGACACCCTCCGAGATGCCATCCTTGACGATATACTTCACGAAGAGTGTTGCAAGGATGATACCTATGGCAGGGTAGATGAGGTATAGCCACTGTGCCTGGTCTGCAGGAGCCCACGACGTGAGCAGATGGGTGATGGTGTGGAGCAGGGTATGGAAGACATATGCTCCGATACCTGCACATATACCCACCACGATACCCAGCAGTGCCATAGTCTGTGACTCGGAGAGTCGTCGTGACACGGCGAGGTATACTCTGTAGATGCGCTCCTTTATGTTTTGTTCGAGTTTCAGCATTTGCGGTTTGGTTTAGTGAGTAGTATTTTAAGTGAAAGGTGAAAGGTGAAAAGTGAAAAGTATGGTGCGCTTCGCGCGAGTTTAAAAGTGAAAGGTGAAAAGTATGGTGCGCTAAAGCGCTGAGTTTTATTATTCTCAGTATGTCATCCTGAGCCTGCCGAGGGATCTCCTCGTTAGGCGCACCGTTGACAACGAACACATAGCGAGGAGATTCTTCGACTCCGCTACGCTTCGCTCAGAATGACATATAAATATAATTCCACACTTTTCACTTTTCCCTTTTCCCTTTTCACTTTACTTTCTGTACTCCTCGGCCTGGCGGGCGATAAGTTCCGTGTCCTCGAAGTAGTTGATGCGCATAGCACGGCGAACATCGTCGAGTGTCGCAGCGGCGACCTTGCGTGCCTCCTCCGAGCCACGACGCAAGATGTCGTAGACCTCCTCGATATGCTGCTCGTAGTACTTACGGCGCTCACGGATAGGCGCTAACAACTCCTCCAACACCGCGATGAGCAACTTCTTGCACTTGACATCGCCAAGACCGCCACGACGATAATGCTCCTTGAGAGCATCGAGATTCTCATACTCGGGGAGGTACTTCGCAAAGTGCTCGGGGCGTGAGAAGGCATCGAGGTAGGTGAAGACGCAGTTGCCCTCCACCTTGCCTGGGTCGGTAATCTTGAGGTGGTCAGGGTCGGTGTACATTCCCATAACCTTCTTCTTGACATCCTCGGCGGTGTCCGAGAGGTAGATGCAGTTGCCCAGCGACTTCGACATCTTAGCCTTGCCATCCGTACCTGGCAGACGCATACACGCCGTGTTGGTAGGCAATACGCTATGAGGCTCTACGAGGGTCTCGCCATATACCGAGTTGAACTTATGCACAATCTCACGAGTCTGCTCAATCATAGGCTCCTGGTCCGCACCCACGGGGATTGTCGTAGCACGGAACGCTGTGATGTCGGCAGCCTGGGAGATAGGGTATGTGAAGAAGCCCACAGGAGTACCCTTACGCTGCTGATTCTCCTCCGCATCGTTGTTCTCGGCGAAGCCACGCATCTGAATCTCCGCCTTAACGGTAGGGTTGCGCTGCAGACGCTGCACCGTAACGAGATTCATATAGTAGAATGCCAATTCGGTCAACTCCGCAACGTAGGACTGTATGAAGATTGTAGACTTCGCAGGGTCTATGCCGCACGATAGGTAGTCGAGGGCCACCTCTATGATGTTGTCACGCACCTTGTCCGGATTATCGGCATTGTCGGTGAGGGCCTGGGCATCGGCAATCATAATGTAGATGTTGTCGTAGTCGCCCGACTCCTGCATCTCTACACGGCGGCTTAGTGAGCCTACAAAGTGTCCCAAGTGGAGTTTTCCCGTTGGGCGGTCACCAGTGAGTATAATCTTCTTTGACATTTTGTTGGTCTATTTTTTGTTGTTAATACTAATCTTCGTTGTCGCTATCGTGCGCGTGTACTTATATAAATACACTCGTAGGCGACAAAAATAGTAAAATTTTGTGAGATTTGCTATAGTATGGTTTTAAATATAGATTTTTTTTATAACTTTGCACTAAACCATAAATCAAGCCTTATGACTATTATCCAACTTGAATACCTTTTGGCGGTGGCAAACTGCGGTAGTTTCTCACTCGCTGCGGAGCATTGCTTCGTGACACAACCCTCTCTATCTATGCAGATTAAGGCCCTCGAGGATGAACTCGGCGTCGTGCTCCTCGACCGCACCAAGAAGCCTATAGTGCCTACTACCGTTGGCGAGGTGGTGCTTGAGAATGCGCGTGAGGCGTTGCGCTCCTATAACTACATCCGTGAGTCGGTGGCGGAGATGCGTGGCGAGACTGCGGGTAAGATGCGTCTCGGCGTCATACCTACCATAGCGCCATACCTCCTCCATAAGTTCATCCCTACGTTTATCAAGGAGTACCCAAAGGTGGAGTTGGAGATTCACGAGATGGTGACTGCCGATATCATCGAGGCGCTCAAGACCGACCGCATAGATGCTGCACTTGTAGCCTCGGGAACGTGTGGCGAGGGTATCACCGAGCACGACCTCTTCAGTGACCACTTCTATGCCTACATATCGCCATCGCATCCGCTCTATGAGCGCTCTAATATCCGTATCGAAGATATTGATTTCAAGGACCTTATACTTCTGAGCCGTGGTAACTGTATGCGTGACCAGATCTTTGAGTTATGCCAGGCTGCGCACGATATTCCCTCGCACTTCTACTTCGAGTCGGGGTCGCTGGATACGTTGATGCGTATGGTAGACTGCACAACGTGTATGACCATCATCCCCGAGATGGCGTTGGAGTTCATCCCCGAGGAGCGTCGCTCGCGTGTTAAGACCATCGCCAAGGGTGCTACGTCACGCCGTGTAGCCCTCGCCGTAAGCCGTACGTATGTGAAGTTGTCGATTGTCGAGGCGCTGTGTGAGACCATTACTAATTGTGTCTCGGGACACAATGAGTAGTGAGGAATGAGGAATGAGTAATTAGTAATGTGTCGCCCCGTTGGGGCGATTACAAAGTGAAAAGTGAAAGGTGAAAACTGAAAAGTAAGGAATTATATTTATATGTCATTCTGAGCGAAGCGTAGCGGAGTCGAAGAATCTCCTCGCTATGTGTTCATTGTCAACGGTGCGCCCTACGAGGAGATCCCTCGGCTACGCTCGGGATGACATACTATACTAATATACACGCGTCGCAGACACCTTACTTTTCAGTTTTCACCTTTCACCTTTCACTTTATCCATCAATCCCCATCTCTCCCCATCAATCCCCATCAATCCCCATTAAACCATAAAACCAAACCAAAACCAAATAACAAGAAACCAATATGAAGAGAATATTTACTATCGTGGTGGCGCTATGCGTGGCGTTGCCAATGTTCGCAGCAGAGCCTGCAGCGTTCACAGCAAATCAGCCTATGGCAAACCCTCAGAGTGTCGTTGAGGAGGAGGATGACACGTATGAGTGGGAGTTTTGGTGGGAGGCAGGCTTCGACCTCGCATCGAACTATATGTGGCGCGGTTATGACCAGTCGTATACAGGTAATATGTTCGACCCATCGTTCCAGCCATCGCTGACGTTGGGATATGGTAAGTTCTACATTAACCTTTGGGGAAATGCCTCACTACTAAGCGATTACAAGGAGTTTGATATGTTCCTCGGCTTCGACCACGAGAACTTGTCTGTGACCATCTACGACGTCTTCTGCGGTGTTGGCGCGGACTTCGGGGCGCAGAGTTTCTTCGACAAGGAGGCGCATAACCTCACGGCGACTATCGACTACACCTTCTTTGACCGCCTGCGTCTGCACTGGGCAACAACATTCCTCCACGCCGCGGACCGTCTGCCTAATGGCAAGCGTGCCTTCTCGTCATACTTCGAGGTGGGCTACACACAGCCTTTTGGCGAGGTTATGGATATGGAGATTATCGCAGGTGCAGCACCGTGGACAGGCCCATTCTGGATGGCAGGCCCTCGTGTGATGGTTGATGGCGCTTATATGCTCGACTTCGACAACCAGCCACAGGGTTTCAACGTCACCAACCTCAGTGTGGTGCTCACCAGGGAGTTTGATGTTAATGGCGTCGGCATCCCTGTTGAGTTGGGCTACACGTTCAACCCCACAACCAAACGCCACTACGCCCTTGTAAAGGCAGGGTTTGCTTTCTAATAAGTGAAAGGTGAAAGGTGAAAAGTGAAAAGTAAGGAGCGCTTCGCGCGAGTTTATTTTTGGGTAGTTATGGGTAGAGATGGGTAGTTATGGGGAGTTCCCCATCTCTCCCCATCAATCCCCACTGATACTATACTATGTCATCCCGAGCCTGTCGAGGGATCTCCTCGTAGGGCGCACCACTGACAACAAACACATAGCGAGGAGATTCTTCGACTACGCTACACTTCGCTCAGAATGACATAGTCGAGTCTCAAAATCATCTCGAAGAGATGACAATATTACTAATTACTCATTAC
>JAFOCZ010000071.1 GCA_017380955.1 Alistipes sp. | reverse complement strand
ATCCAGGTCTATAATTTCGTATGCACGTCTCTTTGATTTTATGTATTCTTCCTCGAATTGCACCCACTCAGACTCTTTGGTATTTTCGCTGCGACATAGTATGAAGCGCTGTCGTTGGTCTATCTCCTCCTTGAGGATAGGTTTTAGCAGGTGCTCGTACTTTGGATTCTCAAAGGCCTTCAGGAAGAACATCAGGGGTTTGAAACCCTCAGCCTCCAATATATTTCGCAAGCGGCTTACCTTGTCGAAGTCGAGGTGTGAGTGCGAGAAAAATACATATGTATTGTCGTTGTTATCAGTCATAGGAGTGTTTTTAAGGTTGTGTAAATATAATGATTTTTTATGAAGTATATTTGGGTTTACACAAAAAAATAACCTGCCTGAGAGATCAGACAGGTTATTACCTATATTATTTGTAAGGTGTACGATTACTTGAGAACGCCAAGTTGCTTACCAACCTTAACGAATGCCTCAACGCAACGGTCCAACTGCTCAGTTGTGTGACCTGCAGATACCTGAACACGGATACGTGCCTGGCCCTTTGGTACTACTGGGTAGTAGAAACCTGTTACGAATACACCCTCCTTCTGGAGTTCTGCTGCGAAGTCCTGAGACAACTTAGCATCGTAGAGCATAACAGCGCAGATAGCAGATACTGTAGGCTTGATGTCGAAGCCTGCAGCAACCATCTTTGAGCGGAAGTGCTCAACGTTAGCAACGAGTTGATCGTGCAAAGCGTCGCTCTCCTCGAGCATCTTGAACATCTCGATAGAAGCACCTACTACTGCTGGTGGCAATGAGTTAGAGAACAAGTAAGGACGTGAGCGCTGACGGAGCATATCGATGATCTCCTTGCGGCCTGTTGTGAAGCCACCTACAGCACCACCAAATGCCTTACCGAGAGTACCTGTGAGGATGTCAACCTTACCGCGGAGGTCATACAACTCTGTGATACCGCGACCAGTCTTACCCAATACACCTGCTGAGTGGCACTCGTCAACCATCACGAGAGCGTCATACTTCTCAGCCAACTCGCAAATCTTGTCGAGAGGAGCAGCGTTACCATCCATAGAGAACACACCGTCAGTTACGATGATGCGGAAACGCTGTGCCTGAGCCTGCTTCAAGCACTCCTCCAACTCTGCCATATCGGCATTAGCATAGCGGTAGCGCTGAGCCTTGCAGAGACGTACACCGTCGATGATAGATGCGTGGTTCAAAGCGTCAGAGATGATAGCATCCTCGGCTGTGAAGAGTGGCTCGAAAACACCACCGTTAGCGTCGAAGCACGCTGCGTAGAGGATAGTATCCTCAGTACCGAAGTAGTCAGCGATAGCCTTCTCCAACTGCTTGTGGATATCCTGGCAACCACAGATGAAACGTACTGATGACATACCGAAGCCACGCTCGTCCAACGCCTTCTTTGCTGCGTCGATAAGACGAGGGTTGTCTGAAAGGCCGAGGTAGTTGTTAGCGCAGAAGTTCAATACTGGGCGGTTAGCCACGTCGATCTCTGCACGCTGTGGAGACTCGATAATACGCTCGGTCTTGTACAAGCCGGCAGCCTTAATCTCTGCCAACTCATTCTGCAAATGCTGCTGAAATTTTCCGTACATTGTCTTAATGTTTTAAGTTGTTTGTATATGATTTGTATCGAATTACCTTATACTATCCAAGACTTATGTATATAATCCGTTACAAAGATATGATTTTTTCGCCCAAATAGCAACGTTTCGGGACAAAAAATAACGTAATTGTGCTGCACTCTGTGTGACTATTTCCCAAGCAAAGGCGTGAGGATACATAAAGGGCTGCACAACAATGTTGGTACAGCCCTATACTTTAATACATTTATATATACACCTTACTGTGCAGCGACAGCGTGCATAATCGCCACAAGTGTGCCATTGCTCAGCAACAGCATATTGTCGGCATCCATCTCGTAGTGCGTTACGCGCTCGAGCATATCATAGTAGGCGTTCTCCTGCTCGTAGTTGGGGCATAGGCGGCGTGTAGAGCCGAGATTCTCGATATGCATACTGCGCGAGGGTGTGATGCTATAGGTAGCCGTAAGGCGGTTGCAATCACCAGCACCTGTGATAGTTCCGTTGTCGTGGAAGAGGAGTGTGTACTGTCCCTCCGCGGCGTTGATATCGCGAGCCATAAGTTGCACAAGTTGCCACTCTGTGCCCACCAAAGGCTTCTCGAGTTTAGCACGTTTGCGACAGTCGCAGCAGCCTATGGCCATAACGGTACATAATATAATAGATGCCAAAAATAGAACACTTCGTTTCATAATATCGTTATTAAGTTAATGTTTTTGCTATAAATAACGCATCAGGTGTTGAAATCTTATTTCTTTTGCGTATCTTTGTAGCGTTACAAAGATACAATAAATCAACTAAAACAAATAGAAAAATGAAAAAAGTTATCGCATCACCTTTGGCACCTAAGGCTGTAGGTCCATACTCACAGGCTATCGCTCACGACTCAACACTCTACATCTCTGGTCAGTTGCCTATCGACGGCGCTACAGGCGTTATGGCAGAGGGCGTTGAGGCTCAGACACGCCAGGCTCTCACAAACCTCGGTTACATCCTCGAGGAGGCTGGTTACTCTTTCAACGACGTTGCTAAGACCACAGTTCTTTTGGCAGACATCGCAGACTTCGCTGCTATGAACGCTATCTACGCTGAGTTCTTCACAGGCGACAAGCCAGCACGTATCTGCTACCAGGTTGCTGCGTTGCCTATGGGTGCGCGAGTAGAGATTGACGCTATCGCAATTAAGTAGTAGTTTTTCAACGTATACGACTTCTGGGGAAATATGGGGTGTTCGATTCGTCGGACACCCTTGTTGTTTATAGGTGTTTTCTGCGGTGGTGGAAAATATATTTTGTCAATTTTTGTAAAGATATTTGCATATTTCATAATTTTTGCTTATTTTCGCTCTATTAAAAACAATAACCGTACTAAAAACGATACGATTATGACTGAGGAGAAGACACGTTACAACGACGCTGAACTCGAGGAGTTCCGTATTTTGATAGAGCAGAAATTGGCATCGGCACGTGCCGACTATGAGATGTTGCGCTCGGCAACAAGCAACGAGAATGACACCGAAGACTCTTCGCCAACCTTCAAGGTTATGGAGGAGGGTGCTACGACACTCTCGCGTGAAGAGTATGGCTCGCTTGCACAGCGTCAGGCAAAGTTTATTCGCAACCTCGAGATGGCGCTTGTGCGCATCAAGAATAAGACCTACGGCATCTGCAAGACCACTGGTAAGTTGATTCCTCGTGAGCGTCTTTTGCGAGTTCCACACGCTACCGAATGTATCGAGGCGAAGATTGCGCGTAAGTAACATACGATATATGGGGCATTATGTCCTATGATTTTACCCTGACGGCGACGCTTTGTGTATCGCTGTATCGGGGTAATTTTCTTATATTGCTGACCATATCCTTAAATTATAACAACCTCTGCGCAGCCCAAAAATGGCTGTTGTGGAGGCGACGTAAAACCTAAAAATACCTCAGTCTTTTAGGAAGTTCCGTTTAATTTTGTTATATTTGCGAGGTTTTAGAGGCTGTGTTGGATGTTATTAAATGAGTTAAATCGGTGCTGCGATAATCTCGAAATAAGATTCAACCTGTTTCTTAGGCATAACACTTTTATATTATGCAGATAGAAAAAAGTAAGATTGAGGAACTTCGTGGCCTGCTTGCCACGCCTCAGAGAATCGTGATTCTTGCTCATACAAACCCCGATGGTGATGCTGTAGGCTCGTCATTGGCGTGGGCAGAGATACTCAAAAGCGAGGGTCACGACGTAACTTGTATTGTCCCAAACAGATTTCCATACTATCTCGATTTTATGCCCCATTGCCAGTCGATGGTGATATATAAGAACGATAGCGAGGGCGCAGCGTCTAAGGCTGTGAAGGGTGTAGATATCATCTTCTGCCTCGACTTCCACACTATGTCGCGCCTCGATGGTTTGAGTGACCTTATCGACGAGAATCAGCACGCCAAGCGTGTGTTGATAGACCACCACCTCGACCCTATGGAGGATTTCGACCTTATGTTGTCCTACCCTAAGGCATCGAGCACCTGCTATCTTGTGGCGCTAATCGTAGAGCAGTTGTATGGTGCGGAGCGCATAACACGCGATATGGCCGAGAATCTCTTTGTGGGTATGATGACCGACACAGGTAACTTCGCATTCTCGAGTGTTACACCCGACGTGTTCCGTATGGTGTCGGTGTTGGCTTCTAAGGAGATATCTATTCCCGATATTCATAACAATGTCTATAACTCCTTCACCGAGGGACGTGCGCGATTGTTTGGATATGTCATCAACCGCAAGATGAAGATTTTCCACAATGGCACTGTGGCACATATGTCGCTCACGGCAGATGAGTTGAAGCGTTTCTGGTTTCAGCAGGGCGACTCCGAGGGTTTTGTGAACTACCCTCTGACAATCAAGAAGATGAAGATGTCGGCGATATTCACCGAGCATAGCGACTTTATCCGTGTGTCGTTGCGTTCGCGTGGTGATATCGATGTCAACATCTTTGCACAGCGTTACTTCAACGGCGGTGGTCATAAGAATGCTGCTGGTGGTAAGTCGTTTATGACTATGGACGAGACGTTGAAGTTCTTTGAGGAGAAGGTTAAGGAGTATGCCGCCGAGGGAATGCTAAAATAGTGGGTTATGATTAGAACATATTTCCGACTTCTGAACTTCGCAAAGCCTCTTAGCAAGTATACCATCCCATACTTCTTCTTTGCGGCTCTGCACGCGGTGTTCAACACCTTCAACTATGCGATGATTATCCCCATCCTCAATGCTATGTTCAATAGCGAGGGTGGCTTCAACTTTACCCCTGTATACGAGTTCCCCGTCATAGAGTTCAACCAGGCGGGTTTCAACACCATATTGTCGTATGTCTACACCATTGTCTTCGGCACAGAGTTCCAGACTATCAAGTTCTTGGCGATGTTGGGCGGTGTGACAATATGTATGAATCTCCTGAGTAACTTGTTCCGCTATGCCTCGGCTATGACTGTCGAGAGTCTGCGTGTGAACACCCTGCGTCGTATGCGTGACGAGATGTTTAGTCGTGTGCTGAATATGAACGTAGGCTTCTTCAGCGACCAGCGTAAGGGTGATATTATGTCGAAGATTACGCAGGATGTTATGGTTGTGCAGTATTGCATCACCAACACGCTTCAGGTAGCCTTCCGCGACCCATTCCTCATCATTGGCTACCTGGTGCTTATGATTGGCATCTCGTGGCAGTTGTCGTTGTTTGCCGTTATCTTCTTGCCTATAGTGGGTGTTATCATCGGCGGTATCGTCAAGAGGTTGCGCCACCCTGCAAAGCGTGGTCAGGAGCGTATGGCAGACCTTGTGTCGGTACTCGATGAGTCGCTCTCGGGTATGAAGATTGTCAAGGGCTATAACGCCACAGGCTTTATAATCAACAAGTTTAAGAGTATAAATGCCGATATGTCGCGACTGCTGATATCTATGGCACGCCGCCAGCAGTTGGCATCGCCTATGAGTGAGTTCCTGGGTATCACGGCTGTTGCTGTTATCCTGGTCTTCGGAGGTACGTTGGTCAGCGAGGGTATGGTCACAGGTGCGGGCTTCATAGCCTTCATCGCTGCCTTCTCGCAGATTACAAGACCTTTGCGCTCATTCATAGACCAGTTTGCAAACATCAACCAGGGTGTGGCGGCCGGTGAGCGTATATTCTCACTTATAGACACCCAGAGCGAGGTGCGTGACTTGGACGACGCTAAGGAGTTCGAGGGTCTCAAGGAGGCTATAGAGTTGCGCAACGTACACTTCTCATACGATGGTGAGAAGGAGGTTATCAACAACGTATCGTTGCGTATAGGCAAGGGTGAGACCATAGCCCTTGTAGGTGCTTCAGGAGGTGGTAAGTCGACACTTAGCGAGTTGATACCGCGCTTCTACGATGCCACACAGGGCGATATCCTCTTCGACGGTGTATCCATAAAATCCTTCTCTCAGGAGTCTTTGCGCCATAAGATGAGTATCGTGTCGCAGGATACCGTACTCTTCAACGACTCCATCGAGGGTAACATCCTTATGGGACGTCCTGATGCTTCGCACGACGAGGTTGTTGAGGCTTGTAAGGTTGCCAATGCCCATAGTTTCATTATGGCGAGCCCCGAGGGTTACGACACCAACATCGGTGACCGTGGTACAAAGTTATCAGGTGGTCAGCGCCAGCGTCTTAGCATAGCGCGTGCCGTCCTCAAAAACCCTGAGATTCTCATCCTCGACGAGGCTACATCGGCCCTCGACACCGAGAGCGAGAAGTTGGTGCAGGATGCCCTTACAAACCTTCTCAAGGGTCGTACATCCATCGTCATTGCCCACCGCTTATCAACCATCTACAATGCCGATAGGATTTACGTTATAGACCAGGGTCGTGTTGCCGAGCAGGGTACGCACAAGGAACTTCTCGAGAAGGGGGGTATCTATGCGCATCTTATCGAAATGCAGAGTTTCTCATAGTTATTTGTTGAGATAACAGCGCATCTACTGCCGCTAACGAATATTCTCAGCAATGGGCTGTACGCTTTAGTACAGCCCATCGCCAAGAAATTCGCCGAGCGTTGTATCTAACCACTTCTGACAACAAATCGAGTATGAGAGTAAAAGAAACACTAAACTTAGGACAACAAACTAATACACAAACAATATGAGATTTACATCAATTTTTAAGGTTGTTGCCGTGGCTGCATTGTCATTCGTGGCTGTGGCGTGCGCGAGCAACCAAGGCGAGGCTAAGTTTGCACTTGGCGACAATGCCCCTGTAGTGCCTATGGGTGTTATGATGGGCGAGACAACACACTATCTCACCGACTACTATCCACAGTGGGTGGGTGCAGAGAATGTAACAACAACAGATGAGCGTTTGGCTCTTGAGAATCTATCAGGCGATTGGTCTGAGTTCGCTATCAAGACCGATGCTGAGACTTTAGTATCTACCGTTGAGGTATATCACGACGGCAATCCACTCTCTATCGTAGTGCTTGGTGGTAAGCGTGATACTGAGGGTAGCTATATGT
>JAFOCZ010000070.1 GCA_017380955.1 Alistipes sp. | reverse complement strand
GGGGTGCTATCTGCGCAGTATTCGGTTCATGGATGAACGAGCGTGCTATCCTCTACCGTAAGCTCAACAACATTCCTGAGGAGTGGGGAACTGCAGTTTCTGTTCAGGCAATGGTATTCGGTAATATGGGTGACAACTCTGCAACCGGTGTAGCATTCTCTCGTGACGCTGCAACTGGTGAGAACATCTTCAACGGTGAGTATCTTATCAACGCTCAGGGTGAGGACGTTGTAGCAGGTATCCGTACACCACAGCAGATTACTATCGAGGGCTCAAAGCGTTGGGCTACTGCTCAGAACATCTCTGAGGAGGAGCGTAAGGCTAAGTATCCATCATTGGAGGAGGTTATGCCAGAGGTATACGCTGAGTTGGATGGCATCCAGAAGCACCTCGAGCAGTACTTCACAGATATGCAGGATATTGAGTTCACAATCCAGGATGGTAAGTTGTGGATGTTGCAGTGCCGTAACGGTAAGCGTACTGGTGCTGCGATGGTTAAGATCGCTATGGATATGCTTCGCGAGGGTCTTATCGACGAGAAGACTGCAGTATTGCGCTGCGAGCCTGAGAAACTCGACGAGTTGCTCCACCCTGTATTCGACAAGAAGGCTATCAAGAGCGCTAAGGTTATCGTAAAGGGTCTTCCAGCATCTCCAGGTGCTGCTACAGGTCCTGTAGTATTCTTCGCTGACGACGCGGAGAAGGTGCTCAACGAGACTGGCCAGAAGGCTATCTTGGTGCGTATCGAGACATCTCCTGAGGATTTGAAGGGTATGTTGGATGCAGCAGGTATCCTCACTGCACGTGGTGGTATGACATCTCACGCAGCCGTTGTTGCTCGTGGTATGGGTAAGTGCTGCGTATCAGGTGCTGGTGAGTTGGAGATCGACTACAAGGCTCGCACTATCAAGGTTAACGGCTTCGAGATTAAGGAGGGCGATTGGATTTCATTGAACGGCTCTACAGGTGAGGTTTACCTCGGTCAGGTTGCTACACAGGCTGCTAACCTCGACGGTGACTTCGGTCAGTTGATGGAGTTGGCTGGTAAGTACTCTAAGATGAACGTTCGCGCTAACGCTGATACTCCACGTGATGCAGAGCAGGCATTCGCATTCGGTGCACAGGGTATCGGTCTTTGCCGTACAGAGCATATGTTCTTCGAGGGTGACCGTATCAAGGCTATCCGTGAGATGATTCTCTCTGACGATGAGGCTGGCCGTCGTGTTGCTTTGTCTAAGTTGCTTCCTATGCAGCGTGGCGACTTCGAGGGTCTCTTCAAGGTTATGAACGGCTACCCAGTTATCGTTCGTCTCCTCGATCCACCACTCCACGAGTTCGCTCCTAACACTGAGAAGGATCAGCGTGATATGGCTGAGGCTATGGGCATTTCATTCGAGAAGGTTGTTGCTAAGGTTGAGGCTTTGCACGAGGTTAACCCTATGTTGGGTCACCGTGGTTGCCGTCTTGGCAACACATATCCTGAGATCACTGAGATGCAGGCTCGCGCTATCATCGAGGCTGCTATGAACGTTAAGGCTCAGGGTACTCCAGTTAAGGTTGAGATTATGGTGCCACTCGTAGGTAACCACAAGGAGTTGCGCTACCAGAAGAACATCATCGACAAGACTGCTGAGGCTGTATTCGCAGAGCGTAACGACCGCATCGACTACTTGGTAGGTACTATGATTGAGGTTCCACGTGCTGCAGTTACCGCTAACCAGATCGCTGAGGTTGCAGAGTTCTTCTCATTCGGTACTAACGACCTTACTCAGATGACTCTTGGTTTCTCACGTGACGATATCGCTAAGTTCTTGCCTGTATACTTGGAGAAGAACATTCTCAAGAATGACCCATTCAAGGTATTGGATCGCAACGGCGTAGGTCAGTTGGTACGTGAGGCTGTATTGAAGGGCCGCTCGACACGTCTCGACTTGAAGTGTGGTATCTGTGGTGAGCACGGTGGTGAGCCATCATCTGTAGAGTTCTGCCACTTCGCTGGTTTGGACTACGTAAGTTGCTCTCCATTCCGTGTGCCTATCGCACGTTTGGCAGCCGCTCACGCAGCGCTTAAGAACTAATCATATATAGTATGATGTAAGGGTCACCCAGTGTGGGTGACCCTTATTTTTTTGGATATATATCAACAGTTTGGGAATATATGTCATTTTTTTATAAAAATAGCGATAAATATTTGGCAGTTTCAAAAAAATGCATTAATTTAGTACTACGAAAGAATAATTACTAACATTAATCTTAATACTTTAAAATTATGATTATCACATTTAACGAATTGCGCCGCATCAAGGACAAGTTGCCTAGTGGCAGCTCACAGCGCATAGCAGACGAATTGGGAATCGACGTAGACACAGTACGTAACTACTTTGGTGGTAAGCACCTCGAGGCTAAGGAGGGTGCAGGTATCCATATTGAGCAGGGCCCAGATGGTGGCGTTGTAACATTGGATGACACAGCGATTTTCGACGCTGCAATGCGCATTCTTAACGAGCAGAAATAAGGCAACTATTCTTTCTATAAGAATCTGAGACCGCAAACAATGTTGTTTGTGGTCTCTTTTTTTGTGTCATAGGTGTGTTATTTGGTGTATTTATAATTTTTATGTATCTTTGCACGTTATATATACCGTAAACAAGTGGAGTTGATTACCAACATAGTCATAGAATATCTCAAGCACAACAAGCGTCTTGTGGTGCCAAAGTTGGGTGTATTCATCGTGAAGCAGCCTTCGGGCGTTATACGCTTCTCGGATTTGATACGCAACGACGATGGCGTACTGCGCTCGTTGATAATGGCTTATGGCGCTAAGGAGATAGAGGCTGAGGGTATGATAGACCGCTTTGTTTTCGAGATACACCACGCTATAGGCCAAGGTGAAACCTTTGTGATTGAGAATCTCGGTGAGTTCTCACGCGGTGAGAATAACACCACGATTTTTGTTCACAAGATCGAGCCAAAGGTATTTGGTGGCAAGATAAAACCTCCGGTGGAGACCTTCGACGACGAGAGACGACGCCTTCTCCGCGCTATGGGTCGCGAGGAGAGCGCTGCGGCAAAGGATACCGCAGAGCGCAGTGAGCCAGCAGTAAGTAAGCGTAAGAAAAACAGCGATGATGGCGAGTCCATCATCAAACCCGATGCCTACTTGCGAGGTCTAAAGTATGACAACGACAAGAAGAAGCGTCGTGGCGATGATGGTAACCAGGGTCGTAGCAACAGAGGCAACAGCAACTTACTAACTGTGGTTTTATTACTACTTTTGGTTGTTGGTATTGTATGGGGCGTATGGCAGTGGCGTGGTGGTAATGGTATGGTTAACACCAAGATGGATGATACAACCTTAGCACCTGACACAACAATGCTTATCGCAGAGGATTCGTTGATGATGGTGCAACGAGATAGCATTCTCAACGACACTGATGGTGTGCGTACTGACAGCGTGGATGTCAAGCAGGAGAGCATCTCATCGAAGAATAGTTACCTAAACCCAAAGTTTTAGTTTCGGGGTAGAGAGTATATAAGTATAGGAGAGTAGATATGACAACGGATAATCTTTTTACGGTAAAGCAACGCTTCGGCATTATTGGTAATGCTGATGCGCTAAATAGTGCCATAGAGATTGCTATGCGTGTTGCCCCAACTGACCTCTCGGTGCTTGTAACAGGTGAGAGCGGTGTGGGTAAGGAGTTCTTTCCGCAGATTATTCACGCCTTCTCGGCACGCAAGCATAATAAGTATATCGCCGTGAACTGTGGCGCAATACCCGAGGGTACTATAGACTCCGAACTCTTTGGTCACGAGAAGGGCTCGTTTACGGGCGCTATAGATAGCCGAAAGGGCTATTTCGAGGAGGCAAATGGCGGCACTATATTCCTGGATGAGGTTGGTGAGTTGCCAATATCTACACAGGTGCGTCTGCTCAGAGTATTGCAAACGGGTGAGTTTATGCGTGTTGGCTCGGCAAAGGTGCAAAAGACCAATGTCCGTGTTGTGGCTGCCACGAACAACGACCTCCTGAAGTCTATTAGCGAGGGACGTTTCCGCGAAGACCTATACTACCGACTGAATACTGTACCTATCAGCGTGCCACCACTGCGCGAGCGTAAGGGTGATATTAACATCCTATTCCGCAAGTTTGCAAGTGACGTTGCACTGCAATACAATATGCCACCAATAGTCCTCGATGAGAGTGCGAGAATACTCCTCGAGAATTACCATTGGCGTGGCAACATCCGCCAACTGAAGAACGTTGCAGAGCAGATTTCGGCGGTGGAGCAGAGTCGTAATATTACCGCAGATATCCTACGCCGATACCTCCCTAATGAGGAGTTCTCGGTGCGCACGGTAGCAGATCATACGAACTACGACAACACAACCACCGAGCGTGAACTTCTGTATAAGATACTCTTCGATATGCGCAACGATATCAACGAGTTAAAGCGTATGATGACCGAGGCGCTACACGGTGGCATACAGCACCCTCACACACCCGCCCCACGCCCATCGCAGCACGAGGTTGTAGGACTACTCCCTGAGGCAAAGAGCAGCGTGCGGGATCACGAAGATGAGGATTTTGTGGTGGAGGTTGTTGACGATTTCCCTGCGCGCGAGATTTCTAAGGATGACGTGCAGCGTGAGCAGATATTAGAGGCTCTGGAGCGCCACAACTACCGACGTAAGGATGCGGCAAAGGAGTTGTTTATCTCGGAGCGCACGCTATACCGCAGAATGAAGGCTTTAGGCATTGTGAATAAATAAGACAGATAATATGAGAAATATAGGGAACAAGATAGCGATGATGGCCATTGCTCTTATGGCGATACTCTCATTCTCGGGATGTGGTTATAAGGTTACCTACAACCTTTCGGGAGGCTCTATACCCCCCGAGGCAAAGACCTTCTCGGTGGCATACTTTCCAAACAATGCGCCTATGGTAGCACCAACGCTTAGCAACGTGCTCACTGAGGCTCTGCGTGATAAGTTCTCGCGACAGACACGTCTCGAGCAGGTAGAGGAGGGTGGAGACTTCGCATTCGAGGGTGAAATTACCAACTACTCTTCTGCAACATCCTCGGTGTCGAGTGGTGACTACGCATTGCAGAATCGTCTCACTATCACCGTAAAGGTGTCGTTCCAGAATGCTGTGGATCAGACTACATCGTTCAACGCCAAGAGTTTCTCGTCATATGCCGATTACGACGCAGCACAACTTCTTGTCGATGTTCAGGATCAACTTATCGAGGAGATTGTCGAGGACCTTGTGAACGATATTTATATGGCTGCAGCCGGTAACTGGTAATGGTTATGAGCAACATCTACACACAATACTCAACAGAGCAGTTGACACTCACGCTGCAGCGATATCCCTGGTGGAGCGGTGCTCGTCTGGAACTTCTGCGCCGAGCATTAGCCGCTACGGACAACGCCGAGGAGCGTCGCAAAATCATCGCCGAGGATAAGGAGAGTGCAATATTGGCGTACCTACACCCTACTGCCATCATCGAGCAGAAGGCAATAGACATCGCACGCCTTACGGAGATATCTACGGACGACCTTATAGAGCGCTTCCTGAAGCGTGATGACTACCGCATTGTTGCCGAGGAGGGCAGCGCAGAGGATCTTTCGCAGGTGGAAATTGAGGATGATGAGGATATGGTAAGCGAAGAATTGGCAGAAATTTACCTAAATCAGGGGTTATATGACGCTGCAATTGACACTTATCGCAAATTAAGTTTGCGAAATTCAGAAAAAAGTATTTACTTTGCGGAACTTATTGCGAAAATTGAAGAGACAAAAAAGAAATAATTATAGAGAATAATTAAATTTCTACGTTTTATGTATACATTTTGTATTGTTATGATTATTATTGCAAGTATCCTTTTGATACTTGCGGTATTGGTACAGAGCCCAAAGAGCGGTATGGCTGCTAACTTTGGTGCTGCAAACCAGACTATGGGCGTTCGCCAGACTACAGACTTTTTGGAGAAGTTTACCTGGGCTATGGTTGCAGGTATCGTATTCTTCACACTCTTGTCTGTAATCTCTTTGCCTGAGGCAAACACTCAGCAGGCAGTTATCGGCACAGAGGAGATCTCTGAGGCTTTGACAGAGTCTACAAAGGTTGTAGATGAGACTATCACCGTTGGTGAGGATGGTCTTGTTATCGAGGCTGACGCTGAGGCAGCAACTGCAGAGGAGACTCCAGCGGAGCAGGCAGAGTAATTTGCTGATTGACCCAACAAGCAAACTACCCTGCCACATTGTGGTTGGGTAGTTTTTTTTGATACATATAAACACAACACATACTAAACCTATGGCGTTGTGAGTTATATAACTAACCAATTATAAACCATATTAAAACTTTAACGATTATGAAAAAATATGTATGTACAGCGTGTCACTACGTATACGACCCAGTTGTAGGTGATCCTGATAACGGCATCGCACCAGGCACTCCATTCGAGGAACTCCCAGAGGATTATACTTGTCCTTTGTGTGCGTTGGGTAAGGATGTATTTGAGGCTGAGGAGTAGAAGCCGTCTAACTAGGTTATTTCCTCGTTGCACTTGTCCTCAATATGCTCATTAACGCTAAGTAAACTGCGCTATTTCGGACTGCGTGCGCCTATAACTAACTCTTGTTATACAACTTCTAAATACAGGGGTTTGTCTGACGAAATCGTTGGGCAAGCCCTTATTTATATATAATATAGTAAATTATTTGCAGAAAGTGTTGCAAAATTAAAAATTATCACTACCTTTGCACCGCATTATGCAAAAAA
This sequence comes from Alistipes sp., assembly GCA_017380955.1. Classification (GTDB taxonomy): domain Bacteria; phylum Bacteroidota; class Bacteroidia; order Bacteroidales; family Rikenellaceae; genus Alistipes. The sequence goes on along the minus strand of JAFOCZ010000070.1, from coordinate 54 downwards.
AACATTTAATTTTTTAAACGTATGAACAATTACGAAACCGTTTTCATTGTCACT
>JAFOCZ010000069.1 GCA_017380955.1 Alistipes sp. | reverse complement strand
TTGATTCCAGGTATAATTGGAATAGTTATACCTGCCTCCCGACAACGTTTTACAAAGTCAAAATACTTCTGATTGTCAAAGAACATCTGTGTCACTACATACTTAGCACCTGCAGTGATGTGAGCCTGTGCCTTCTCTGCAGTAAGGAACAAACCTGTAGACTCTACTACATACTCTGCCTCTACCTCGTTCCACTTCAAGTTTGCAGGATCCTTCTCTGCTGTTACGCGGATCTCGTTACCGTTTACGATAAGGAGGCTCTTCTCCTCGCAGTAATCTACAGTACCATCAAACTTGCCGTGCATAGTGTCATACTTAAGCATATATGCCAAGTAATCTACTGGGCAAAGGTCGTTAATACCTACTACCTGGAACTTCTCTGGCTGAGCACATGCAGCACGGAATACCATACGGCCGATACGACCGAAACCATTAATACCAATTTTGATCATAACTTACTTTATTTAATTAATAGATAATTCTTTTAATGACTACAAAATTAAATCTTTTTAGTCACTTTTACAAGTGAATCTAAAATTATTTAATTAAATAGCCCCAATGTTTTACAACTTTGCCACGCTCTTGGCACGTTTTGCCATTGCCGAGGCAAATACAAAGTCGTTGAGTTCGGGATTTTCGGCAAGCAGGATGTCATCCTTTGAGCCCTCCCACCACTTATGACCTTCGTGGATATATACAATCTTCTCGCCAATCTCCATCACCGAGTTCATATCGTGGGTGTTTATGATTGTGGTGATGTTAAACTCCTTGGTGATATCCTGGATAAGGTTGTCTATGACCACCGAAGTCTGAGGGTCGAGACCCGAGTTTGGCTCGTCGCAGAAGAGATATCGGGGGTTGAGCACTATGGCACGCGCTATGGCCACACGCTTGACCATACCACCACTGAGTTCCGAGGGGTATAGGTGGTCGGCACCCACCAGCCTCACACGCTCGAGGCAGAAGTCCACCCTATCGCGCTTCTCGCCCTCGGTCATCTCTGTGAAGAGGTCGAGTGGCAGACGCACATTCTGGCGCACCGTAGATGAGTCGAGCAGCGCACCACCCTGGAATATCATACCTATATCCTTGCGGATATCCTTACGCTGGCGAAAGTCGAGGTCGGTGTAGCATACGTCGTCGTAGAATATCTTGCCAGAGTCTACATCGTGGAGTCCCACGAGTGACTTCAGGAGTACGGTCTTTCCCGAGCCGCTGCGGCCTATTATGAGGTTTGTCTTTCCGGTGTCGAACTCTACGCTGATGTCGTCGAGGACTGTGCGTCCGTCGAAGGTCTTAGATATGTGGTCTGCTCGTATCATACGCGCATAATCTGTGTTAGGATAAGGTCAAAAATCATAATGGTGATAGAACTCGATACCACCGCACGTGTCGAGGCACGTCCCACCTCCAGTGAGTTACCCTTGGCGTAGTAGCCACAGTAGGCTGATATGGAGGTTATGATAAAGGCAAACACAGCGCCCTTAACCAGCGCATATGTTATCGAGAATGGCTCGAAGCAGTAGAACAATCCCTCGATGTAGTGTCCTGGGAGTATCATACCTGTGAACGCCGCGATGGCGAAACCGCCCACGATACCCACAACGATGGAGAAGAGTGTCAACAATGGGAAGAACAACACCGTAGCCACAATCTTTGGCAAGATGAGATACGACGCAGAGTTCACACCCATAATCTCCAGAGCGTCAATCTGTTCTGTGATACGCATAGTACCAATCTCCGAGGCGATATTAGAGCCCACCTTACCTGCGAGGATAAGCGCCACGACGGTTGATGAGAACTCCAGCACCATAACCTCACGAGTGGAGTATCCAATCATAAACTGAGGTATGAATGGCGACTCAAGGGTTATGGCCATCTGCAATGCCACCACAGCGCCTATAAACGCCGAGATGATAGCCGTAAGAGATATGGAGTTGAAACCCAGAGCCTCAATCTCGAAACCTATGCGTGACCAATAGATACGCGCCTTCTCGGGACGTGAAAAGACCTTTCCCAAGAGCATAAAGTAGCGTCCTATGTTTTCAAAAAACTTTATCATCAATTGCTCAACTTCAAATTAACACATCCCCTCAACATCAATCTCCCACCAGCAAGCATTACTAATTACTCACTACTAATTATTACTTAACCTCTTCGAAGTCAACATACTCCGATGAGTCTACGTCACTCTTTGGAGCGGTTCTCTTGGCCTTAGACTGCGCTGCCTGCTGTCGGGCATCGGCCTCGGCCTGCATACGACGTACAAACTCCTCGAGGGTCATACCATTTGCCGCGCCACCCATACCTGCGAATGGGTTTCCAGCGCCCTGAGCACCGCCCATACCTGCAAAGGGGTTACCCGCGAAACCTCCGGCAAAGCCACCACCAGCCTGACGCATCTGCTCCTCCATCTGTCGATGCATACGCTTGAAGCGGATAACGAGTGCCAAAACGCCGATAAGGGCAAAGGCAATGATACCGAGTATCACCCAGCCTACCCACTTAAAAACCATAGGTGCGCCAACTGCCAACGCCACCATAATAAGACAAAATATAGGATGTCGCTCGATGAATGCGAGCAAACCGTAGAATGCTATTTTCAGATATCCCATCACTTTTTCGGTTAACTATAATCGCACAAAGTTACTAAATATTTCACAAAAACCCAAAAAGGCTATTTCTTATAATTCGTTTCCAAATACTCCTTAACGGTGAAACGTGTGGGTTTACGCTCTGCATCCATATCCCTAACCTCGGCAATGGTCTGCAAGCGCTTACCCTCGAGGACATAGTCGCGGATAAACTGCTCGATAAGGTCACACTGCTCGAAGAGCGGAGTGCCAGCCAAGGAATGGTCTACATACTCCGCTGAGTAGAAGTAGTATGCACCACCCTGTTTGTCGAGGTTACGTACTATGTACTTTGAGCCATAGAAGCCTATACCCATAACCGATGCTGAGTCGTAAGGCACATTGCTATCCGACGTGCCGTGGAAGAGCAACATTGGCGCAGCATCACCCGAGAACTTAGGCTTGCCACCTGTCGAGAACAACGCTCCGGCACACGACACCACACCTGCATAGCGGAAACCCTCGGGGAGCACCTTGGCACGCTCAGCACCCTGATCTCTGAACCACTCTGCCTGCAACGCCGTGATAGCACCAGCACTCGAGCCGCTGACCATAATCTTTGTGGTGTCTATACCCCACTCCTCGGCATTCGCGATGAGAAAGTTTGTCGCTGAGTACATATCCTCCACGGCGATGTTCACAGCATTGCTAAGATAGCCAATCATATCCACCATACCGACATCCTTGGGTAAGTTCTTAAGACCCAGACGGTAGTCTATAGACACCACCACGATGCCGCACTTTGCCAGGTGGTGGAAGTATGGCTGATAGAAATCGCGGTCACGGCAACCACCAACAAAGCCTCCGCCAAAGGCAAATATCATAGCAGGCTTAGGCTCGTCAACGCTCACCGCTGTTGTGTAACGGTCGAGGTACAACTCCACGCCCTCGGTTGTGGCATAGTGGAATGTATCCTTGGTAATCTGTTGTGCTGCAAGTGGCAATGCGCAAAGCACCATCGCCACGCATAACAATACTCTCTTCATATTCCTATTGTTTTACTTTTTCCATTCTCCAATCTCGAGATTCTTAATCTCCCCACCCTCGATGTCGAAGCGTACTGCGGTGCGCACAGCGTGGATGCCATACTTACCCGCCGCACCAGGGTTTATGTGCAAAAGGTCATATACAGGGTCGTAGATAACCTTCAGGATGTGGGAGTGTCCTGCGATGAATATCTTTGGGCGCGACATATGGATATGTTGCAACGCCTTAGGCGCATAGTGGCGTGGGTAGCCACCGATGTGCGTCATAAGCACCTTAACACCCTCAACCTCAAAGAGGTTTACATCGTTGTACATACGTCGCATAACGCCGCCATCTATGTTGCCATAGACACCACGCAGAGGCTTGAAACTCGCGATGCGGTCAGCAACCTCCACCGAGCCAAAGTCTCCAGCGTGCCACACCTCGTCGCAGGGTTGCAGAAACTCCTCGAGACAACTATCAAACGTATTATGTGTGTCGGATATTACACCAATTTTCATACTTATAGCATATTACGTGGTCAAAGGTACAAAAAAAGTGCTATCTTTGTAATATATCTAACTTAAAAAAACACATACTATGAAGGTGAAATCTATGATAATGAGCCTCTTGATGCTCGTGGCAATACCTCTAAATTCCTCTGCACAACAAAACCTATGGATGGGTGATGGCATCCGCTCGGTGGAGATTGACGACACGCAGCGCGTGACACTGCGCCTATATGCCCCCGATGCCGAGGGCGTGGCACTACAGGGTGATTTCCTTGCGGAGCGTGTGGCAATGTCGCGTGGCGAGGATGGCGTGTGGTCATACACCACAGAGCCTCTACCCTCGGAGATGTACTACTACTCGTTCGTCGTGGATGGCATCGGCGAGATTCACGACCCCGAGAGCGTATATATGGTGCGTGACGTGGCGAAGCAGATGAACTACTTCATCGTGGGTGGTGGCTGCGGCGACCTATATAAGCCTCAGGCCGTTCCCCACGGCACGGTATCCCGCGTGTGGGCTACGATGGGCGATATGGAGCGCCGTATGGTTGTCTACACCCCAGCAGGATATGAGACCTCGAAGCGCCGATACCCTGTGCTCTACCTCCTGCACGGTATGGGTGGTGATGAGGAGGCGTGGCTGGCTACGGGACGCGCCGCAGAGATTATGGATAACCTCATAGCCTCGGGACACGCCGAGGAGATGATTGTCGTTATGACCAACGGCTGCACACGCCACGTTGCTGCGCCGGGATACTCCGAGGAGGGTATGTGGCGACCATATATGAGTGGCTCTATGGATGGCTCGTTTGAGACGATGTTCGAGGATATTGTGGCGTGGACAGATAAGGTATATCGCACTAAGGCTAAGGCAGATAGCCGTGCCATAGCAGGATTGTCGATGGGAGGCTTTCACGCTATGCAGATATCGAAGACATACCCCAAGATGTTCGATTATGTAGGTCTCTTCTCTGCGGCGATCTTCCGCGGCAAGGAGGGTGTGATGCTATATGACAACCTGGAGCAGAGGTTGCAAAAGCAGTTTGCCGAGGGCGTGTCGCTCTACTGGATAGGCATAGGCTGCGATGACTTCCTCTACGATGAGAATGTTAAGTACCGCGCGCTGCTCGACACCCTGCACCTACCCTACACCTACCACGAGAGCGAGGGTGGTCACACCTGGCGTAACTGGCGTTGCTACCTCACAGATTTTGCACAGTTGATATTCAAGTAATCATACGATATGAGACAAATGAATTGGCTATGGCTCATCGCCATAGCCCTTATCCTCGGCATAGGCCTCCGCATCGGGATATCGGCACAGCCAACACCCTCGGAGACTACCTCCGCAAGCAGTGCGGAGTATACCCATACCGCTACACAACACACCTCCGCAGCGCTGGAGATACCAGCGCCACGCACCGACGGTTACTACCCTGATGCTGAGAGCATTGCTGTGATGTGCGATGGTGAGCGTAACTACACCTTCTACTACGATTTCGACACACGCACACCGCTGTGGGTGGCATATACGCTCGAGAGCCGACATATGGGCGACTACAAACGTCCCAGCCGCTGGGAGTACAACCCTCTGCTCTCCACCTCAGACCAGGTGAACTTGTGCTACCATAGTTATAACGATGGTTACTCGCGTGGTCACCTTATCCCCAACGCCTCACGCGATGGCATCAGCGCTATGCAGCAGCAGACATTCTACGTCACCAACTCCGTGCCACAGGTGCAGGATGGCTTCAACGGTGGCATATGGCAGAGCCTCGAGAGGGCACTGCAGGATATCGGCGCTTCGGAACGTATATATATCGTTACGGGCGTGGTATTCGAGAGGATGAGCGAGGAGCGCCACGCAGCCTACACCACGGCTAAAGATGACCCATCGTGGCGTGTTCCTATCCCCAACTATTTTTATAAGGTAGCGCTGAAGGTCAGGTACGACACTACGGGTGCTATCGCCGATGCCCAGAGCATAGGCTTCTGGTTTGAGAATAGGAGTTATAAGGGTAGTTACAGCGACTATAGCACAAGCGTGGATAATATCGAGGCGTGGACAGGCTTCGACTTCTTCCCCAACCTCGCGGATGACATCGAGCACCGCGCCGAGCAAAACACCAAATGGCATAAATTCACCGGCTTCTGATGGCCGGAGGGTTGCGATGAGGCGAAAAGTAAGGTCACTGCGAGGCGTGTTAAAGTGAAAAGTGAAAGGTGAAAACTGAAAAGTATGGTATTTTATTTATGTCATCCCGAGCCTGCCGAGGGATCTCCTCGTAGGGCGCACCACTGACAACAAACACATAGCGAGGAGATTCTTCGACTTCGCTACGCTTCGCTCAGAATGACATAGAGGGTTACCGTGCGCCTACTCGGAATGACGCGGTTTATTATTCTGGGTAGTTATGGGGATTATGGGTAGTTATAGGTAGTTATGTGG
>JAFOCZ010000068.1 GCA_017380955.1 Alistipes sp. | reverse complement strand
GGTCAGCATTTGCGTTTCTACCCAATTCAGGCATTTTTCAACGGAATTAATGATTTGCTCTTTCATTTCGATTCACTCCTTATTTGGTGACAGTCCATACAAGAATTGAATAAAATATCACAAAATTATAGTTCGAGTCCCCTACGCACCGCCAAGAAGGAAGATCGAAAGGTCTTCCTTTTTTTTGTTTTTGTATCGGTTTATTGAGCAAAGCAAGACCCGTCGGAAATTCCGAAGAAGAGTAACGATAGTCATTGTTTGCCACCTATCGGCAAGTTTTTGATACCCTATTCTGCACAAATTCTACATTTCTTGCCGATATCGGCAAGTTATAATTATTTTTTCACGATTTCCGAAAAATTTTGTAACTTTGGAATATGAAAATCGAAGAAGCAATACTCTACTGCCTCGCAAGCCAAAACCGAGGTATGCGCACCGAGCAGATTGCCGAGATGATAAACCGCCAACGTCTCCACGTGCGCAAGGATGGGCAGCCCGTGACATCAAGCCAGGTATATGCCGTGGTGTGTCGCTACCCCGATATGTTTGTAAAGACCGAAGGTCGAATTATGTTAATGATATAATATGAGCGGAAGCAAATACAGAAGCGAAAGCGAATACAGAAATAGCCAATACTATCGCCAAGAGGAGTTGATATGCTCATCGGATATCTTCTCGGGTGACAAAGGTGGTGGAATCTTTCGCAAGAAACACTACCCTTTTGTCCTCCAAGACGGCAATAATAATCTCTACGAGCCTATACGTGATGAGATTATCGCCTACTTCAAGAAAAATAAGATTGCGTGGTGGGATGGGACCGCGCCGTCTAACCATACGCTATCCTCGCAAATAGCCTGCCTCAACCACCTCTTTACCATAAGAAAGGACAAGGCGGCTGTGCTTGCTTTGCTCAATGGGGTGCGTGATGAGTTCAAAGATGTGCTGCCTGTAGAGTGCGACGACGACCCGCAGTATATCAGTTTTGAGGTGGTATCAACGAAGGATCACTTGAACGAAAAGACATCTACACGAGGCTCAAACTGCACATCGGTGGATGCCCTGATATACGCCGTGCACCGTGGCGATAAGAGACAATGGCTGATACCTATCGAGTGGAAATATACCGAATGCTACGGGACCAAGGATTTGTCCCGCGACGGTAGAAAAGGCGAGGTGCGCTTAGGGAGATACTCCGCCCTCATAGACGCATCACCACAACTGAAGAGTATGAACAATTACCGCGGTTCGATATACTACCAAGAGCCGTTCTACCAGTTGATGCGCCAGACGCTGTGGGCAGAGAACATCATCCGCCACCGTGACGAGGAGATTCTCAAGGCCGATGACTACCTACACATCCACGTCATCCCCTCTGCGAACGACGACCTCCTAAATAAGCAATATCACGTCTCTAACGCCCCTATGGAAACGACGTGGCGCAGTATGCTCACTGACCCTACTAAGTACGTTATAATCGACCCTGAGAAACTTTTCACACCAATCGTCGACTCCTACCCCGAACTATCACAATACCTCGAGAAGAGATATTGGTAACGCGGCAAACAATGCTATGCTCTCAGCATAAGCACAACGACACTCTTCGTTTGGAAGATATATAACAAAAAATGGACCGAATCGGTCCATTTTTTGTTCAGGATGCATTTAGAATGGGATGTCATCGACAACGCCGGCGCCGGCAGAGTACGATGGCTGGGGCTCCTCCATAAATGGTGGCATATCCTGAACAGGAGGCTGAGCCTGGGGCTGCTGTGGCTGAACACGCCAAGCACGGATATCAGTATACCACTTATCCATATACTTACGAGACTCAACGTCGAACGACACGGTGTAACTCTCGCCAACAACCAACATCTTAACATCCTGTGGCTTATTCATAAACGTCACAGCAATCTCCTTACCAAACTGCTTATTAGCCTGCTCAAAGACTACCGTCTGGCGCTCCCAAGTGCCACGAGCCGACTGTCCCGATACCGCTGGGAGAATCTCCAATACCTTACCTACAAATTCCATAATATCATTAGTTTAAATAATTACGCTACTGAACACTCTATGCCCAACGCCGCTACACGCTCTGCGATGCGCTGCAACTCCTCACGCTCCACCTTCTCCAGAGTCTTGCAAGGTGTATCACGATCCAGTGAGTAGACCATAACACGCTTAGGACGCATCTCCTCCACAAGGCGCAACCACGCCACAACCTCCTCCTCGGTGGTGTTATCTACACGCTGACCAAGGTACTCACCACGCAGGAACATAGTCTGCAAGATAAACTCACCGTCGAAGGCCTTCAGCAACTCCACGGTGCGCGCAACGGTGTAAGCGCCCTGAGGCTTATTAACCAACTGCACCGTAGCATCGAAGGCAGAGTCGAGTTTCAGGATATTGTTATCGACACGCAGCAACGCACGACGCACATCCTCGCGGTGTATCTGCGTAGCATTCGACAATACCGACACCTTAGCATTTGGGCAGTGCTTATCGCGCAGCGCTATGGTATCCTCTATAATAGCCTCGAAATCTGGGTGCATAGTAGGCTCGCCATTACCTGCGAAGGTGATGACATCGGGAGGTGTACCCTCGCCGACCATCTTCTCGAGAGTCTCGTCCAGCATCTTATAGACATCCTCGCGAGCATTGAAGCGTCGCTTGCCAGGGTGGTCGGCATTCCAGCCACACTCGCAGTATATGCAGTCGAAACTGCACAACTTCGACTCGATAGGCAGTAGGTTTACGCCTAACGAGAGACCCAAACGTCGTGAACGTATAGGGCCAAAGATTATATTATCGTATAACGAAGTCATAGTTTTGTTTTAGGTTTTGTTTTGGGCAATATTGCCTTAGTTTTTGCTACCCTTCGCACCACCAAGTTTCGCGCCGTGCTTAGCCTGGTATGCAAAGATATTATCGGAGTAACTTACGGTCTTGAACTCCGAGTCACGCTTGCGCTTGAAGGCGATGGCGATAAGGCGGTCTACCAACTCGTCGAACTTAACACCCGCAGCCTCCCACAAGTAGAATGACAATGAGCCAGGGATAGTGTTAATCTCGTTGACATATACGTTGCCATTTGCCTCGTCAATCATAAAGTCGATACGCGACACGCCGTCGCAAGCCAACACACGGAAGGTCTTGCACGCTGTGGTGCGAATAAACTCTGTGACATCCTCGGGCAGACGTGCAGGAATCTCGCGCACGGTAGAGTGCATACCCTCCGAAGGCTTGTTCTTGCCACCACCGAGATACTTATCCTCGTAACTCAAAATCTCGCCACTGCGCACAGGAGCCTCGCATACCGAAGCCTCGCAGTCGTAGTAGTCGCCGAGTACCGAGCAGTTAATCTCCTTGAGGCGCTCGATGAGGGTCTCGACGATGATACGCTTTGAGTATTTAATAGCGTTGTCGGTAGCCTCGATAAGTTCCTCGCGGTTGTGCACAGCCTTGATGCCGACACTCGAGCCGAGGTTTGCGGGCTTCACGATAAGTGGGTAGTTCAACTTCTCGGCACGCTCCACGCAGGCATCACGCTCCGACAGCCACTCCTTATCCGAGAACCAGGCGTAGTCAACAACAGGGATGCCGCTCTCCTTGAGAATCATCTTCATAGTAATCTTATCCATACCATTTGCCGAAGCCAAAGGGTTTGGACAAGCATAAGGGATGCCCGTCATCTCCACAAGACCCTGGAACGAGCCATCCTCACCCGATGTGCCGTGCAACGCAGGGAGTATAACGTCGATAGTAGTCACCACATTGCTACCAAAGAGAGGCTTACGCACACGGTAGAGGTTGTTATCGCCATACACAGGGCGGAAGTATACCTCCTCGACACTCGCCAGAAGACTCTTCATATCGCGGTAGTTATCCGTAGTACGAAGTTTGTCACCCGTGTACCAATGTCCATCCTTAGAGATGAAGATAGGCACAATGTTATACTTCTCGGTATTCATAGCCGCCATAGTCTGCGCCGCTGTGATAACCGAAATCTCATTCTCTACAGAGCGTCCTCCAAAAATTACTCCTACGTTGATTTTCATCGTTATATTGCTTAGTTAATAGTTACTTAAATGAGTCGGGCAGGTCGTTCTCATACAACACCACATCTCCCACCCTCAGGCGTGGCTGCAGGTCTGCCATAGCCTCGCCAAACGACGCTACACACATAACCCTATCCTCGGGATATCCCCCCTCACGAAGTCCCTCGCATATCGCCGCGCGGTTTACCTCGTTTACAACATATACCCTATCGGCCTTCGACATCGCGATGTTCGCACCAAAGGCACGGTTGTTCTCATACTGCTTTGCACCCATCTCCACAAAGCCCGGCGTCACGGCATATCGCGCACCATCTGTGGCAAAGCCCGCCAACACCTCCAGCGCCATCTTCGCACCAGTAGGGTTGGAGTTATAGGCATCATCAAGCACCGTGATACCACCCTGGCGACGCATACTGAGGCGATGCTCCACCTGCTCTATCTGCTTCACAGCGCGACGACGTGCCTCCACGCCAACACCCATAGCCTCGGCGATAGCCAATGCCGCGGTGATATTCAGGATGTTACCACGACCGAGGATATGTGTTGCGTAGTTCTCATCCTTCACGCCATCGTGCTCCACCGAGAAGTGAGTCTCCACCTCGGAGTATGCCACATCCGAAGCACGATAGTCCGCATCCTCGGAGTCGATGCCATAGGTCACAACATTCAAACCCCTCTGCTCGACATATCGTCGTGCTGTCTCCGAGTCGATGTTTACCACACCTACACCACCCTCGGGCAATGCCTCTATGAGTTCGAACTTGGTCTGCGCCACGCCCTCTATAGAGCCAAAGGTCTCGAGGTGCATCTCACCCACCGAGGTTATGATACCCATATGCGGATTGACAAGATCGCAAATCTCCTTGATATCGCCACGCTGCTTAGCACCCATCTCCACGATAAAGACCTCGTGGTGGGGCTTCAGATGCTCACGCACGGTGCGCACAACGCCCAATGTGGTGTTGAAGTTTCCGGGTGTCATAAGCACGTTGTATCTCTCCGAGAGGATGCGATAGAGGAAGTGCTTTGTAGATGTCTTGCCGAAACTGCCGGTGATGCCGATAATCTTGAGATGAGGCATAGAGCGCAACATACGCTTGGCATCGTTGTAGTACCAGCGTGTTATGGCCGCCTCCAGAGGTTTGTTTATGGCATTTGCGATGATAGTCCAGTAGTCCAACGTGAGGAGCATCATCGCCGTGAGAGTATACTCCACAGCGTAGATATGCACCAACGCCACGATGGCAAACGCAAGAAGCAATCGTGTGGCTATCAGACGCTTAACACGCATAGTATATACTACGGGCAACTTATACTTTATCGAGAACTCCGCAAGGGCTATCACAAGCATCCACGCTCCAAACACCGCAAGCGTCGCCCAATGTGGTGCTACCTTAAACAGCACCGCCGAGAGCACAGCGACCATATTAGGGTGCATATGCCACTCTCCCGACTGCTTGAGCCAGCGGTTGTAACGCTCCACACGGTAGGAGTTCTGCTGAAACATCTGCACCGAGTAGCGCATCGTAGCCCATAGGTATACGAGCCACACAACGATAAATGTATGCGATACTATAGCCATCGGTTATTCAATTTTTAGGAACGACAGTAACGATGCTCGCCACAACTCCGCCTGCTCCAACATAGCAAAGTGTCCAGCACCCTGAGCAACCACCAACCCTGCATCGGGGATAAGGCGCTCCATAGTGTGAGCATCCGAGAGTGGCGTTGCGGTATCCTTATCACCCCAGAAGAGCAACACAGGAGCCTGAATCTTTGGCATCACAGCGCACAAATCCTCATTCACGCACTTCGACAATATGGCGCGCATCATAGGCGTAGCGTTATTGTAGTCCGACGATGCCGAGGCCTTACGGCGCTGCTCGAGGAGCATCTGCGCCTTCTTCGCGCCTATGAGCAGCGGCAGGGCGTGTTTAAGGAGTTTGTAGGTGTAGACCTTACGATAGTAGCCCAACGAGCGGCGAGGCTTCACACCCGCAGCATCCGTGAGCACCACACGCTTTACCTCGTTGCGCGATGCGTAGAGTATCGACACACGGCCACCAAAGGAGTGTCCTACAACTATTGGGCGCACCACACCCAACTCCTTAACAAGAGCCTCCACAGAGCGTGTATACTCCTCGACACCCCACACCTCGCGAGGCTCCTGGCTCTTGCCAAAGCCCGCAAAATCTACCGCCACAACCATAAAGTGGTGGCGCAACACCTCCGCGGTTGCCTTCCAAATGTTTCTGTCGCAACCCCAGCCGTGAAGCAAAAGTAGTGCATCGCCCTCACCCTCAACGGAATAGGCGAGTTCCACACCCTCATATGTATAACGCTTATCCATAAATGCAAAGGTACGAAAAATTCTCGATTCTTATGCAAATTTCGCCCTATTTTTTGCACACGAGTTTCACGGGCTTAACACAAAAAAAATTGGGATTGCCGAAACCGACAATCCCAATTTAATTATAACCGATACGCTTATGAGATACTCTGAACAGGCACCGCCTCCTCATCCATCTCATTCTGCAGAACTATCATATCCACGATATTCTCGGCACACTCCACACCGCCAATCTCCACCACCATATTCCAGTGGATTTGCAACTGAACAATGCCGTTCATAATAGACAATGTTCCCATAATGCGGTTTTGTGGTGCAAGGATTATCACGCCATCTACGTCGGTATACTCCGCCATAAACTGCGTTGCGATAACCACATCGTGAGCCGTAGGGACAAACTTGATGACGATGTTCTCGTCAGCGCATCCCAGCCTCTGCAGAGTATCGACAAGAGGCATCAGGTTCTGGGCGTTGTACTCCTCGAATTCGCGGACTACAACAACGCCAAACTTCATATTTGATGCCACCTGAGATATCATAACCGTATGTTACTCTGCGATATACTTAGCGTAAGAGATTGTCAACTCTGGGTACTTAGCAACGAGAGCCTTGTATGCCTCAGAAGCCTTCTGAGCATCACCCATAGCAGCGTACACCAAAGCAACCTTGCGTGTTGCAGCCTCTGCTGTATACATATCGTCGCTTGCCTCCAAAGCCTTTGTGAACAACTCTGCAGCGCTCTGCAAGTCGTTCTCCTCAACAGCGATATCACCACGAAGAGTGTAAACAAGAGCGTTGATAATCTCACCTGCAGCACCCTCAGCGTTCTCATACTTTGCGAGGTATGCCTTAGCATTCTCCAAGTCACCAGCCTCGAGGTACTCAGCACCAGCCATATATACAGCAGTGTTAGCAGCCTTTGTGCCAGCATAGTCGTTTGCGATAGCCACATAAGCCTCTACCTCAGCCTCTGTTGTGAGTGCTACGGTGAGAGCAGCCTGTGCAGCATTCTCCTTCTTCTCTGCGCTGTTGTTCATAATGCCTACAACCACGAAGATTGCCACAGCCACCAATGTGATACCTACAAGAGCCTTGAGCACCTTGTTACCATAGTTGTCGAAGAACAACTCCAACTTACCCTTAGTCTCAACCATAATATCGGTCTCAGGGTTCTGAACTTTGTTTGCCATAATAAGTTAAGTATTTAATTATTTTATATTGTTCGCACGTTTTGACTAATCAACTTGCAAAAGTACAATAAATTATTTGAAAATCATAGCGAACTGCTAATTTTTTATTTATAATTTCGTAGGTTATGCCGGAGATATCTATTTTTTCCTATCTTTGCATTATGGTTGCGAATTATCGACATAGGGCTATGGCGGTGTGGTGCGTGGTGCTGGCGTGCGCCACGATGGTGGCATCGTGCAAGGTCATAGAGGAGGATTTGCCATCCTATGCCGAGACCTCGCTGGTGGATGTTGGAGACCGTGCGCCAGGGTTTGAGGTAGAGTCTCTTGATGGTGAGATGCTACGGATTCCCAACGGCGAGACCACGCTGCTCATACTCTTCTCGCACACCTGCCCCGACTGCAGAGATATGATGTGTGACCTGCAAGAGCACCTCAATAGCAGCGACCGAGAGTATAACATTATGGCCATCTCGCGTGGTGGCAGCAACGAGAATATCCTCGCCTTCCGCAATGAGCATAAGTTGCAGTTTCCCATCGCTGCAGATAGCGCAAAGCAGATATACTACGCCTATGCCACGATGTACGTTCCACGATGCTATATCGTTGACAGCGACGGCATTATAAGATACCAAACCTATGAGTACGCCACAGGCGACATAGCACTTCTGATAAACAACTACGAAGAACTCGAAAGATGATACTCGACAGACTATCCCTCATAAACTTCAAGAATATTACCGAGGAGCAACTATCGCTCTCGCGAGGCATCAACTGCTTCGTGGGTGATAATGGCGCGGGTAAGACAAATATCCTCGACGCCATCCACTACCTCTCTATGGCGCGCTCTATGCACACCTCTACAGATACGCAGAGCGTACGTCACGGCGAGGAGGGCTTCATCATTGATGGACGTTTTGAGCGTGATGATGAGCGCCCCGAGCAGATAGTATGTGCCTACACACGCCGCAGTGGCAAGACCCTGAAGCGCAATGGCAAGGAGTATGACAAACTCTCGGACCACGTGGGAGGTATACCCATCGTGGTGGTATCACCCGGCGACACAGCCCTCATCAGCGACTCTGCCGAGGAGCGCCGTAAGTATATAAACAGGTTTATCTCGCAGAGCGACCGCACATATCTCAGCGCCCTTATGCGCTACAACGCCACACTCCAGGAGCGCAACAAACTCCTGAAGTGCAGCCCCTCGGAGGATATGCTTCTCATCTACGACACTATGCTTTCGGCGGCTGCCGAGACCATCTTTGCACGACGCACCGAGACCATCGCCGCTATGCAACCCCTCGTAGAGCACTACTATGGCATCCTTGCCGAGGAGCGCGAGACCATAGGCATAGAGTATCGCTCCGAGGTGCAGGAGACACCACTTATGGAGTTGCTGCTGCAGTCACGACAGAAGGATTTTGTCAACGAGTATACCTCGGTAGGTCTTCACCGCGACGATATCCTCTTCAGCATCGGCGACTACCCATTGCGTAAGTTCGGCTCACAGGGACAGCAGAAGTCGTTCCTCATAGCCCTGAAGTTGGCGGAGTATACACTCCTTGCCAAGAGCAGCGGCGAGAAGCCTATATTGCTCCTCGACGACCTTTTCGACAAACTCGATATGCGCCGCGTGGCACACCTGCTGCGCTTGGTGGGTGGCGATATGTTTGGTCAGATATTCATCACCGACTGCAACAAACACCGCCTGGAGCGCACTCTTGGCGAGGCAGGCGCAGAGTATAAACTCTTTAACATCGCCGCTGGCACAGCCACAACACTATGAAACGTACCGACCCAAAACCTATAGGCGACATCCTCAAGGAGTTCTTCGAGCGCCCATATGTAGCACGCCGTGTTGCCGAGGGCAAACTCCCCGAATTTTGGAGGGAGATTGTCGGCGAGCACATCGCAGCGCTCACGACGGAGTTCCGCTACGAGAGGGGTATATTATATATAGGTATCTCCTCGGGCGTAGCGCGCCAGGAGATTTTCTTTCGCCGCGACGAACTTATGATGCGCCTCAACACCCGCGCCAAGTTCCAAATCGTCAATGCCATTATTGTGAGGTAAGACAACTACTTTGGGCAGAGATGGGGAGTTAGGAGTAAAACACTAAATTCACTAAACTCACTAAATATATTTAAATGTCATTCCGAGCGTAGTCGAGGAATCTCCTCGTTATACTACCCACTGACAACGTGTCCATAGCGAGGAGATCCTTCGACAAGGATGACATAGACACTACCCCATCACTACATATAATCCCCATAAATTCCCATAAACACTATCAACGTTGCCTACCTCAGCGTGACTAATTTTTGATTAGAAGGTAATAGATGTGGTCTATCGCAAAAGAAGCGACCTCGGGATAGTACAAATAGTACAGCCCGAGGTCGATTACTTTTAGGGATAGGCCGCAGATGCAGCCTTATAATCAAAAATAATTTATTGTCAGAGTGGGTTAGATTTGTCCTATCGCAAATGAAGATCCCCTCGGGATAGTACAAATAGTACAGCCCGAGGGGTCTTACATTTGGGATGGGTCGAAGATACCGTCTTCTATTCAAAATAATTTATTGTCAGAGTGGTGTGGTAGTGGTATATCACAAAAGTAACCACCCAGGGATAGTACAAAAAGTACAGACCTGGGTGGTTGTCTTTTAGGGATGTGCCGCTAACGCGCCACTATCACAATAAATTACTCGAAGTATGGAGGGAAATTATCAGCATTCAACTCCTCCTCCTCGCCGGTAGTTGGGTTGAAGACAAATGGCTCGTGGAAATTGCCATCCTCACCTACCCAGGTGATGTAGATGCGGTGCTCACCCTTAGTACCATAGAAGTATGAGTTGTAGACACCAGGGAGGTCTGTCGTTGTATGCTCAACCCACTCGTCGAACTCGATACGGCCGTCACCATTGAGATCCTCCATCTCCTTCCAGGTGTAAGAGTAAGACTCTGCCCACTCACACTTGTGACCACACTCACGCTGACCATTGTCGCAACCTGCTACGATGTAGGCGATAAGTTTCTCAGGAGTGTCGACGTTGGTGTTGTAGTAGTCGTTCTTGAAGTTACCTGGGTGGTCAGCCATAGAGTATGCCACGAAGCCCTTCTGAGGTGTTGTATACCACGTGAAGTTGAAGAACTCCACCTCTGCGGTTTCACCGAGGGTGATTGTAGGCTTGCCATCTGCCCAGTTAGCGTCGGTGCGCTTAACCATATTACCGATGTTGGCAATAGGCTCGAAGTAGCAAGTTGCAGGCTTAGAGATTACGCCATTCTCATCCACAGCAACACATACGAGGACATACTCGGTGTCGGTGCTAAGACCGTTAAGGAAGATGTTGCCATCCTCGGTAAGAGGAGTGATGTCAGTGTCGTAGATATCTGATGAATTAGGGTTCATAATGATGTACTCACCAGCCTTCTTAGCCGAGCCACCATATACATCTTTCCACTTGTTGTCGCTGAGCGAGCAGTAGATATACTTGAAGTATGATGCACCCTCGCAAGCAACGTTGATAAGGGTGTTGTCGATCTTGTAGTCTACAAGGGTAAGTGTTACATCGAGGTT
>JAFOCZ010000067.1 GCA_017380955.1 Alistipes sp. | reverse complement strand
GTGTCGAGGGCGAGGATATGGAGGTGTCGTTTATTGGTGAGGGCACTGCCGAGGGCGAGATGCTCTCCACCAAGCAGAAGTACCTCGACTGCAATATCTTCGCGACGCCAGCCCTCAAGCAGAGCCTGAAGGCCGAGGTTGAGGCATCATCTACATCTACGTTCTTAGGTCTTAGTGCCACATTGGGATACTCCAACACCAATATCTTCCGTGGTGCGGAGGCCTTCGACTTCGCGGTGCGCTTTGGTTTTGAGTTTATGTATGCCAAGGATATCGCTATGCGTAGCGCCCAGGAGTTGGGTATCACAGCGGGGTTGTCCTTCCCACGCTTCTTGTTGCCCTTCCGCACTGAGCCGGGTATGAAGATTGGTGAGCCACGAACACGTCTCGAACTCGCCTTCGACTACCAAAACCGACCATTCTACCGCCGTAATATCTTCACCACACGCTGGGCATATAGTTGGAAGCAGGGTGACCGCTCCAGGTTTGTGATACGCCCTGTGGATATCAACTGGATTGATGTTAAGAGTGTCGACGAGCAGTTCCTTGCCGATATCGACAACAGTTATCTCCGCACCTCGTTCCAGTCGCAACTTACCGCAGGACTCTCAGCATCGTGGACCTACAACACCCAACGCTCTACGGACGACAGGAACGCCACCTTTGTGCGTGCCAATATCGAGAGTGCTGGTAACCTCATCCACGGCCTCGAGACCCTATTCTCTGCGCCTGCTGTGGGTAAGGACTACTACGAGATTCTCGGCATCCGCTACTCGCAGTATGTACGTTCGGAGATTAGTGCCAGCCACAAGATAGACCTCGGTCATAATATGGCTCTCGCAGGACGTCTCTTTGGTGGTGTGGGTGTAACGTATGGTAACTCACGCGGTATCTCCATACCTTTCGACCGTATGTTCTACTGCGGTGGTGCTAACTCTATGCGTGGCTGGGTACCGCGTACCTTAGGCCCTGGTAACAAAGCCGAGATTGGCAAGACCACATATCCCGCTCAGGTTGGTGATGTGCGCCTCGAGGCTAACCTCGAATTCCGATTCCCTATATGGTGGATATTCCAGGGTGCGGTGTTCTGCGATGTTGGTAATGTGTGGTATCTGCGCCAGAATGAGACTATTAACGCCGATGAGGTGTTCCATTTCGATAGTTTCTACCGTCAGTTGGGCTTCAACACAGGTCTCGGATTGCGCATAGATGTGACGTTTGTTGTGCTGCGCTTCGACTTGGGTATGCAGTTGCATAACCCTGGTCGCCCTGTCGGTGAGCGCTGGATTCACAACTTCCGCTGGAAGAATATGGCTCTGAACTTCGGCGTGGGATATCCGTTCTAACCAATGAGCAATGGTTAATTAGTAATTAGTAATTAGTAATATTCTCATCTCTGCGAGATGATTTTATGATGGGGATTGATGGGAACTTATGAGGACTAATGGGTTGCGCCCCATAACTACATATAACTACCCATAACTACCCAAAAATATACCTCGCTCGGAGCGCACCACACTTTTCAGTTCTCACTTTTCACTTTTCACTTCAGAACTCCGCCTTACTCTCTATGTGCAGTGTCTCTCTGGTTATCGGGTGCTCGAACTCCACCATCGAGGCGTGGAGACATAGGCGGTGGCTATTGTCACTCTCTATGTGTGTCTCACGACCGTAGATGTTATCGCCAACAATAGGCATTCCGAGACCCTCGGTATGTGCCGCGTGGAGGCGTAACTGATGTGTGCGTCCTGTGATAGGGTAGAATGATATCAGTGTGCGACCATCTCTAACCTCCACAACCTCATACTCCGTTATCGCGCGCTTGCCATCCTCGGCAACCATCTGTCGTGGGCGGTTGTCGTAGTCCAACTTCATAGCAAGATCTATGCGACCCCTCTTCTGCTCCACAACCCCCTCCAGGAGTGCGGTGTAGCGCTTGCGGATGGTGCGGCGTATAAACTGCTCCTGAAGTGCCTTATGCGTAGCCTTATCCTTGGCCACAAGGAGTAGTCCCGATGTTGATTGGTCGAGGCGGTGTACAACCATAGCCTCCGTGCCATAGTGCTCTGTAGCCCACGTTGCGACGCTGCGAACTCCCGACTTACCATCTACCGAGAGCATACCACAGGGCTTGTCTATGGCCACTATCCACCTATCCTCCCACACTATGCGTGGCTCGTCGGGGATGATGCCCACAAGAGGGTTCGGCTCTACGCTCAGGCCCTCGAGCATATGCATAAGTATAGGCTTGCACTTGCTGTTGCAGGCAGGGTAGAAAGCGCCGTTGTGACGCACCTCACCGCGTGGTGATGCTCCCATCCAGAACTCCGCCATACACAACGGCGTGAGGTTGTGGAGGTAGGCATACTGCAGTAGTTTGGGCGCTGCGCACTCTCCTGCACCTGCTGGCGGTATGCGCTGTGGCGTAGGGGCAAAGAGTGTGCATAGGTCCTTAACCTCGCCGTGAGCGTTGAGGATGCGGAAGTGCGAGAATATCTCCATCTGCAACTCTGCGGAGCGCTCGTGGCGCTGCTGCTTGAGAGTATCTATCTCGCTGCTTAGTGTGTCGTAGTGGTGTTGCGCCTCGGCGATGCGTGCCTTGTGGTGGTGCTTCAGGCGCTGCATATCGGCATTGTCGCGCTGACTCTCCGCTATCAGCACCTTGCCACTCTCACCCTCCTTACGTCGTCGGTCACGCTCTGCCTTACGCTGCTTGTGGAGCGCCTTCATAGTGCTGAGTTCCTCCTCTGCGCGCTCTTTTGCGCTATGGAGAGCCTCGCGTGCTGCGGTGTACTCCGCGCTCTGCATAAGAGCCTCCACACGGGCGTTTATCGCCGATATCTCTGCCTCACCCTCGCGGAAGAACTCCCCAGGGCGCAGCATATCGTATATGGGTGGCACGAAGTAGTCGTGGTGGTTTGTGCCACATAGGTTACCAGAGAAGGCGGCAAGGAAACCTATGCCACCCTCTCTGTCTCTTACCACCAACACTCCAAACATCTTACCCCCAGCAATCTCGGCGTGCATATGGTGCTGCGTGGCGAGGTATTGTTGTACCTCTTCGGCAGCAAGGCGCGAGAGTGGGTGTGGCTCATAGTGGAATGGCCACGTGAAGAGTTCGGGGAGCGCTATGGCGGTTATATCTTGCTGAAAACGATGCAATTGTAGTAGTATTAGTTGTAAAGTTTCACTGCGCCACCTGCGGTGTAGTAACTGTAGATACAGAACTTATCGTTGGTGTCGAGGACTACGGCTACGAGGATATCACCTCCGTATGTTGCGTTGTACTCCTGCAATGCCTCATACTTAGGATCCCAGTCGCTGCCACTATCCTCATACTTGAGAGGGTAGCCAACCTTCGCCTCTTTGTATGAGCCCTTCACCTTCTTGGTCTCGGCATACTCCGAGAATGCATACTTCACCTCATCCTCGATGCCTGCAACAAAGCCGTTGAAGCGTATCAACCACACCTTCTTGGCATTTGCCGAGCGAGAGTCGGTGTTTACGGTAAGGCTGATACGGTCGTCAACCTGGCCCGAGATATTGATAACCAAATCTACGGTACCTGTACCCGAAAGGTCAATCTTTGCCTCCTCGATAATCTCCTCGATAGTGGTGCAGTAATCGGTATTCAAGCCTGCCAACTGTGCTACGCAGACCATCTCGCCAGCGCGGCCATTGCCATCTACGGCCGAAGCATATAGGTAGTATTTGGCAGTAGGGTGGTAGATATTAACCACGCAGGTAGCCACGCCATCCACAATCTCATACTCCTCGCGGTAGTTCTGGTAGTGGTCAGAATCCATTATATACTCCAAGTTATCGGCATATGCAGCGTGGTCCGACGCTGGAGCAGCATATAGGCGCACCTTTGTGGCTTTGTTGTCGGTGGTAAGCTTAACGGTGAGAGTCTCGTGTGTTGTCTGTGGCACAATCTCCGCCTTTACAATCTTCGCCTCGCCAGAGAGCGATGGGCGTAGGGTCTTAAATGTTGTGTATGCCACCTCGCCAACCTTACCATCCTTTATGGCTATGGCATATGCCACATATTGGGTGTCGATAGCAAATAGGTTGCTGAGTGTATAGGTGAAAGGCTTGCTATAGATTGTAGGCACGCCCTTCACAGCGCCTGCGATGTAGGCCTTAATCTCCGCCTCGCTTTTACCCTCGAAGTCGAATGGGTTCTCGGCGTCGCTCTTTGCAAGTGCTGGGTCGATGTATCCTGTAAGTACCTTGCATCCCACCTCGGTGGTTACCGTTGCCATTGCCGACGTTAGGCCAATCTCCGATACCTCCACGCTGATGGCTGTAGTGCCATTAAGTTCAACCTCTGGTATCACAACCTCTTTGGTTGTTACGGTGTAGTTGCCCTTGGCATTCTCGCCATATACAGCTATGGTGTACGATGTGTTTGGCAGGAAGATGATACCAGCATTCTCGTTGCTATCTATGCGTGAGTTGCGCACCAAATCCTGCTCGGAGAATGTGCGGCTCTCGGTTGCAGAGTTAAATACCGCAAATGGGTAACTTGGGTCGGGGTTGAGCGATGCCTGTGCCTGCTCGATGAATAGCGCACGGTCGTATGCCGAGGTGTGTACAGCACCTGCAACATAGCGTACGCAGTGCTTGCTCTTCTCGATTACTGCATCGAGAGTATAGGCTGTGAGGTTCTCGATGGTGATCTCGGCAACAGGACCTATAACCGAGAACTCTACAATCTCCTCATTGCCTTCGTTGAGAATGTTCTCGGCACGGAAGATAAATTGATAATCCGTGTCGTACTCTATGTCGAACGAAACGCGCTGTGACTCATTACCCTCCACTACGGTGTAATTAGCAATCTCTGCATCGTCGTAAATGCCATAGTACCAGTGGTCTGTATCCTCCGATGGTGTAACATCGTAGCTTACGGTCATTGCCGCCTCGTCGAAGATAGGCTTCGATACAGTGATTGTAGGCACTGAAGGTTCGAAGTAGCACTCTGCGCTCACCTCCTCCGACTTAACAGCACCGCACTCGGCGTATGCCTCCACTACGAAGGTCTTGCCCCACTCATAGGCAAAAGCGATGCTCTGCTCGCCGCTGCCCTCACCACCAATCCACTCGGTTGTGATGCTATCCTTCTCATAAGCACGCCAGTACCACTTTGTTGTGTTCGATGATGGGTAGATGGTAGCCTCAGCCTCCATAGTCTCTGCGTTGAGCGTAATCTCGCCAATGGCTACTGTCACCTCACCCTTAGGCATTTGGCAGAACTTCTTGGTGGCGATGTCGCTCGTGCCAGCCTTATTCTCGGAATAGGCAGTGATGGTGTACTCCACGCCATAGATAACCGCAAACTCTATCTCCTGCGCTGCTGCGCCCTCCACCTTTGTGTACTCTGCACTCTGCTCTGCGCTCTCGGTTTTGTAGTACCACGCTGTGGCATCGGTCGAAGGTGCTATCATCACCTTTGCCGTCATACTCTCGGCGTCGAACTCTGGGTCGAGGATGCCGATTGTAGGCTTATTTACAGGAGTCTCGGTATTCTCCTTTTGGCAACCTATGCCTGCGATGATAATCGCTATGGTCGCCACGAAGTAGGTAAAAAATCGTCTCATATTGTTTGTGTTTTAGTTTAGTCAAGTTCTGGAATCTCTGCGATACGACAGAAGATGCTTGTCTCATCCTCCGAGCGCCATACCATCTCAGTAGCCTCCTGGTCGATGCTCACCACATACTCTGCATTCCAATCTCCAACGCCATTGTCGTAGGTGCCACATAGGATGTATTCGCCCTTAGTGTTGGTGCTGATGCTATATGTACCCGCTCTCTGCTGGGTGTACATAGAGCCGAGGTTGTCCCACATCTCGAAGCGACGTGTCTCATCGTCGAAGGCTATGTATAGGAATGTCTGGTCGCTGAGTGCCACGCCACGCCACTCGGTTAGTTGCCACGCACCATCCATTGCCTCGTATGTAACCTCGGGCTCGGGTAGTGGCTGCTCATTATCTACAACAGACTTTTCGCAACCTATTGCTATAATGCTCATTACGGCAAGAAAAAGCAATTTAAAGTATCTCATATCTTATCTCTTTATC
>JAFOCZ010000066.1 GCA_017380955.1 Alistipes sp. | reverse complement strand
TCAGGGGCGCTACCCATCAATACTCATCAATCCCTATCAATCCCCATAAAATAAAATCGTCATTGCGAGGAATTGCATCCGATGAGCAACCTGATACCGTACTTGGTCTATGCAATTCTGTGGCAATCTACCATTGGGATAACACCTTACTGATACTGATTGATACTATCAAGCACAGCCCTCAATGGATATTCCAGCGGTAGATACCCACGTCGGCGCAGCGAACGTATAACCGCCTGATACACACTACCGTGCGCCTCCTCGGTATGACGCGGTTTTATTTATGGGGATTGATAGGGAGAGATGGGGAAATACCCATAACTACCCATCTCTACCCATAACTACCCAAAAATAAACCTCAGCGCTTTAGCGCACCATACTTTTCAGTTTTCACCTTTCACTTTAAAAAATACCGTACTTTTCACTTTTCAGTTTTCACCTGTCTCTTTAAAAAATACCATACTTTTCACTTTTCAGTTTTCACCTTTCACTTTTTTTTATTACCTTTGATACGTTATATACCTATATTTATCGTAAAGGACTATGGGACTTAAGAGAATCGACGAGCGTTTGTCGCGTGTGACAACCATCATAAAGGGCTGGAATGGCAATAAAAATGTGCCGCGTATAGAGCGCGATTTGGCGCTTGAGGAGTTACGACATATCTACGACGAAATCCTTGACTACACAACCGAAGGGGCTGAGGATACGGACGAGGAGCGTTTCTTTGTGCGCAGCACCGAGAGCAATAGCGATGTTGTCGATGACTTCGACGATGCCCTCGATATAGATGCTCTGCTCGGTATCGGCGAGGAGAACGAGTCGGAGGAGGGGGCGGAGAACGCAGAGAATGAGGTCGCAGAGGAGATTGTTGAGGAGGTTGCCGAAGAGGTGGAAGAGGAGACTGTCGAGGAGGTTGCTGAGCCTATGGTTGTAGAGCCAGAGCCACAACCCGAGGAGGAGGTTGCGCAGAGCGCTTCGGGAGCGTTGTTCAACCTTGATGATATACCCGTAAGAGCGAAGAGTGGTCGCAAGATGGTACATCTCTACGATGATGGCTACACACCTCGTGTCGCAGCGCCAAAGTCAGAGCCTCGTGAGGAGAGCCCTATCGTTGCGGAGGTTGTTGCGCCAAAGCCCGAGCCACAGCCTGTGGTGGCAACTACGGCAGA
Source organism: Alistipes sp. (assembly GCA_017380955.1). GTDB lineage: Bacteria > Bacteroidota > Bacteroidia > Bacteroidales > Rikenellaceae > Alistipes. The sequence goes on along the minus strand of JAFOCZ010000066.1, from coordinate 10,018 downwards.
GGAGCAGCCACAGCGTTTGGGTGATGTGTTGGGTGGTGGTGTCACAACATTGGCAGATGTTATGGCCGCATCCGACGAGCCCACAACACCGTTCAACCGTGTTGAGGAGTTGCGCAAGGCGATAGGTCTCAACGACAAGTTCCTTATGATTCGCGATTTGTTTGACGGCGACGCGGAGCGTTACGAGGCTACGATAGATACGCTGGATGAGTTCGAGGATTTGGATGAGTGTATGATATACATCGTCGAGAACTTCCGCTGGAATCCCGACTCTGAGGCTGCAAAATTGATAGTGTCGCTCTTGGAGCGTAAATTGGCATAAACAACCATACTATGGCAAAATTATATGTAGTACCAACACCTATTGGTAACCTCGAGGATATAACCCTCAGGGCAATAAACGTACTTAAGGAGGTAGATTTCATCCTCGCCGAGGATACGCGTACAACGTCGCACCTGTTGCGCCACTTAGGCATCGAGAAGCCTATGCACTCCCACCACAAGTTCAACGAACACGCTACGGTGGGTCGTGTTGCCGAGGCCATAAACAACGGTCGTGATGTTGCTCTGGTGTCGGATGCCGGCACTCCGGGAATCTCCGACCCTGGATTCCTGCTCGTGCGTAAGTGCGTGGAGGAGGGTATAGAGGTTGTCACGCTACCTGGCGCTACGGCGCTTATCCCTGCTGTGGTGCAGAGTGGCTTCCCTTGCGACAGATTCTGCTTCGAGGGCTTCCTGCCACAGAAGAAGGGACGTATGAAGCGTCTTCAGGAACTCGCCGCAGAGCCTCGCACGTTGGTGCTCTACGAGTCGCCATATCGTGTTGTCAAGTGTTTGGAGCAACTTGCCGAGACATTTGGTGAGGAGCGCCGTGTGGCTGTTGTGAGGGAGATTACCAAGAAGTTCGAGGAGACGGTGCGTGGCACTATCGCCGAGGCTTTGGAGCACTTCCGCGAGCACGAGCCTAAGGGTGAGTTTGTTATCGTTGTGGAGGGCTACGACCCTAAGCGCAAGGACTCACAGGAGGAGGACGAGGAGGAGTAAGAGCAACCGAATGTGTAGTTATGGGTAGAGATGTGTAATTATGGGTAATTCCCCATCTTAAAAAATACCTTACTTTTCACCTTTCACTTTTCACCTTTCACTTTAAAAGTTATGAAGTTAAGCGTAGTTATACTCAACTGGAATGGTCGCAGGCACTTGGAACGTTATCTGCCGAGTGTTGTGGAGCATACGTCGGGCGATGCGGAGGTCATCGTTGCCGATAACGGCTCTACGGATGACTCGTTGGTGTGGCTACGCTTACAATATCCCGATATTCGTGTCGTGCAACTCGACCGCAATTATGGCTTCGCAGGGGGATATAACCGCGCGCTGAGAGAGATAGATAGCCAGTATTACCTGTTGCTGAACTCCGATGTAGAGGTTACGGCAGGATGGTGGCAGCCACTGGTGGAGGTGCTTGATAATGAGCAGGATGTGGCTGTCGTAGCACCCAAGTTATTGGCAGATGGCGAGCGTGAGATGTTTGAGTATGCCGGAGCGTCGGGAGGCTTTATAGACTACCTCGGCTATCCATTCTGTCGTGGTAGGATTCTCTCTATGGTGGAGCGTGACGAGGGTCAGTATGACGATGCACGAGATATATTCTGGGCAAGTGGCGCTGCTATGTGTTGCCGCAGTGAGGTATTCCACGCCGTGGGAGGCTTCGACGAGGATTTCTTTGCCCATATGGAGGAGATTGACCTGCAGTGGCGTATGCAACTTAGTGGCTGGCGCATCAAGGTAGAGCCTCGCGCGAAGGTATATCACCTCGGTGGTGGCACGTTACCTCAGTCTCCTATGAAGATATATCTCAACCACCGCAACAACCTGGCGATGTTGTATAAGTGTGCCACACCTCTGCAACGTATGGTTGTGGCTGTGGTGCGCCCATTCACCGATGGTGCGGAGGCGCTTGCCTACCTCCTTATGCTGCAACCCCGCAAGGCGTGGGCTATAGCCAGGGCGTGGGGTAGGTTTGTGGCGTGGCATAAGGTGCTTGCCCGAAAGCGTAAGGCTGTGGTGCGTGCGAAAAAGGCAGAGCATATATATGGCTTTTCGATAGTATTACGTTATCTCTTTGGCGCACGCCGATTTAAAAAAATGATGTGATGAGAAGACTTATTATTATCCCTACATACAACGAGAAGGAGAATGTCACAAAGATGATAGACCGCCTGATGTCGATGCCCCAGGGTTTCGACTTGCTTATTGTCGACGATGGCTCACCGGATGGCACTGCAAACCTCGTGCGTGAGGCGCAGCAGCGCTATGGCGAGCGTCTGGCGATGATAGAGCGCAGTGGCAAACTCGGTCTCGGCACGGCATATATCGCAGGTTTTAAGTATGCCTTGGCGAAGGGCTACGACCGCATCTTTGAGATGGATTGCGACTTCTCGCATAACCCCGATGACTTGCCACGTCTGGATGCTATGCTCGACGGTAAGGATGTTGCCATAGGCTCGCGCTACTCGCGTGGTGTGAATGTCGTGAACTGGCCTATGGGAAGATTGCTGATGTCCTACTTCGCATCTAAGTATGTGCGCATCGTAACGCGTATGCCTGTTGCGGATGCCACGGCGGGCTTTGTGGGATATCGTCGTGAGGTGTTGGATGCTATAGACTTCGACCGTGTGGCGATGAACGGCTATGGCTTCCAGATAGAGATGAAGTATACGGCGTGGCGCTTGGGATTCTCCATTGGCGAGGTGTCGATAATCTTCATCGACCGTGAGGAGGGAACGTCGAAGATGAGTTCGGGAATCTTTGGCGAGGCATTCTTCGGAGTGCTGAAACTACCATTTAGAAGTATAAAACATAAATAAATAGAAGAACTATGGATATGAAAGAGGCAGAGTTGGCAACGGCGCGACTCCTGGAGGTTATGGACCGCCTTCGTGCGGAGTGTCCCTGGGATAGAGAGCAAACCTTCGATTCTCTGCGTAACAACACCATTGAGGAGACATATGAGTTGGTGGATGCCATCACCGACAAGAATATGGAGGGTATAAAGGAGGAGTTGGGCGACTTGCTGCTGCACGTTGTCTTCTACTCGAAGATGGGTGACGAGGCTGGCGCATTCAACTATGCCGATGTGGCAAATGGCGTCTGCGACAAACTCATCTACCGCCATCCTCACGTCTATGGCGATATCCACGCCGACACCCCCGAGGAGGTGAAGCAGAATTGGGAGGCCCTGAAACTCCGTAAGAAGAAGCGCAAGAGTGGTGCTCTGGGTGGCGTGCCACAGTCGCTGCCAGCGATGGTCAAGGCATTCCGCATCGGCGAGAAGGCTGCTGCTACGGGCTTCGACTGGGAGCAGAAGGAGGATGTGTGGGCTAAGGTCAAGGAGGAACTTATGGAGGTGGATGCCGAGATTGAGGCAAAGAATAAGGAGCATCTCACCGACGAGATTGGCGACCTGTTCTTCGCACTTATAAACGCCTGCCGCCTCTATGGCATCGACCCTGAGGGTGCTTTGGAGCGTACAAATAAGAAGTTTATCCGCCGCTTTGGCTATGTGGAGCAGAGGGCCGAGGAGTTGGGCAAGACGCTGCACGAGATGTCTTTGGAGGAGATGGATAAGTATTGGGATGAGTGTAAACAACAGGAAAACAAATAATTGATACTACTATGGCTTTGATTAGAGAAGTTCGTGGCTATGTGCCCGAGATTGGTAATGATACGTGGTTGGCTGAGAATGCAACGATTCTCGGTAATGTGAAGATTGGCGATAACTGCTCGATATGGTACAACGCTGTGTTGCGTGGCGATGTTAACGCCATCACCATCGGCAACAACACTAACATCCAGGATGGCGTGGTTATCCATACCCTATACGATGGCTCTAAGAATCCATCGCAGACACACATCGGCGACTTTGTGTCGGTAGGTCACAATGCTGTTATCCACGGTGCAGTTATCGAGAACGACTGCCTTATCGGTATGGGTGCTACGATTTTGGATAATGCTGTGGTAGGCACAGGATGTATCGTTGCGGCAAATGCCCTGGTGTTGTCTAACCAGAAACTCGAGCCAAACTCGGTGTATGCTGGTGTCCCTGCCAAGAAGGTGAAGGATGTGACACCTGAGCAGCGCGAGGAGATTATCAAGCGTACCGCACGCGACTATCGTGTCTATGCTTCGTGGTACGAGAAGTAGTCATTTACAGAAAGTTATACGGTGAACTGGAAGAATAGTATATTGCCGCACGTTGTTATCGCGCTGGCGCTGAGCCTCGTGATTAACTTCTCATATCTCCTTGTGCCGATTATCACGGATCAGGGTGTCAACCAGCGTGTGGATGCTGCGGAGAGTAGCGAGCATAATGTCGGTGTGTTGCACCTGTCGGGCGATATGCACGGATATATTGTCTGCGACTGCTCACTACGCGACAGCACCTATGTCACAGCGTGGCAGGTGCGCACTATGAAACTTCAGGAGGGTGATACTCTGGAGTTTACAACACGCGAGCCGCGTGATGTTTCCGAGGATGTCAAGGGTGTCCACCCACGCCTCGACAGGGTTGTTATGCGTAACGGCGAGGCTTTCTCGCTGGATATGATATACGACCGCCCAAGTCGCACTGTGGAGTTTGTGTGGCAGATTACCTACTATGCTCTGCTGTCGTTTGTGCTTATCTGCATCTTTGTGATGCTGCGCAAGAGGTCGGGCTTATCGCGATGGTGGTATCTGCGTGTTGCGGTGTTGGCTATCCTGGTTACAGGTGTTGCCATATGCTTCGCTCCTGTTATGGCGTTCAAGGAGGGTGTTATGCGCATCGTCTTCTTCTTTGAAGCGCCACCGCACGACAATGTCTACCTTGTGGTACTCACCAAGTCGTTGTTTATGTTGGTGGTCTCGGCGTTGTACTCCTATATATATACCCTTATGCAGCAGCGTCAGGTTATGGTTGTGGAGAACGAGCGCCTCAAGACCGAGAATCTCGCAACGCGCTACAATATGCTTATGGGTCAGATAAACCCACACTTCTTCTTCAACTCCCTCAACTCGTTGTCGATGTTGGTGCGCGAGAGGGATGATGAGCGTGCGTTGCAGTATATCGAGCAACTATCCTACACATTCCGATATATCATCCAGAATGGTCAGTCGGGTGAGACAACGCTCAAGGAGGAGATGGCATTTGCCGAGGCATATATATACCTATTTAAAATACGCTATGCCGATAAGTTGTTCTTCGATATAGATATCGATGCTCAGTATCACGACTGGCGCTTGCCGGCGTTGTCGCTGCAGCCACTCATTGGCAATGCTGTGAAGCACAATAGCATAACCACAAAGCGCCCTCTGCACGTTGCGATACGTGTTGTAGATGGTGTGCTGGAGATTGAAAACCCAAAGTATCCGAAACTTGACGTAGAGCCCTCAACGGGCATAGGTCTTGAGAATCTGCGTAGCAGATGGCAGATTGTCACAGGATGCGACATAGAGATTATTGATGAGGAGCAGCGCTTTATGGTGCGTCTGCCCCTGCAAAAGCGATAGAAGATGAGAAGAGTTGTGATTGTTGAGGATGAGACTGCTGCTGCTGTCAACCTGCGTAGTATGCTCTCTGTCGTACTCCCCGATGCCGAGGTTGTCGAGGTGCTGGAGTCTGTTGCCGAGGCTGTGGAGTATTTCTCGTCGGGCGCTGATGCCGATATAGTATTTATGGATATACACCTCGCCGATGGCGAATCGTTCCGCATATTCCAGAGTGTGGATATCGCAATACCTATCATCTTCACCACAGCATATGATGAGTATGCGTTGGAGGCCTTCAAGGTCAATAGCGTGGACTATCTCTTGAAACCTTTCAATGAGGATGACCTGCGTCGTGCTATCGACAAACTCGATAGACTCTCGGCACGAGAGCACGCTGAGCAGCGTGATAGCCGCGAGAAGATGGTGCGTGAGGTGCAGGGCGAGGCTATGCAGACTATGCTCCTGAGGTATAAGGATAAACTGATTCCCGTAACGGCAGATGACGTGGCATTCTTCTACACCTCCGAGGAGCGTGTTACGGTCACCACACTCAAGGGCGACTGCTACCCTGTGGACAAGACCCTCGAGTCGCTGAGCCAGCAACTATCTGCCGAGAAGTTCTTCAGGGCAAATCGCCAGTTTATAGTCTCACGACGTGCTGTGAAGGATATCGCGGTGTGGTTTGGCAGCCGTCTGGCGCTGAATCTCAGCGTCGAGACCCCCGAGCGAATTATAATATCGAAGGCTCGAGTGCCGGAATTCAAGGGTTGGCTGCAGTCAGTTCACGCCAACTAATGGTCGCTTCGGCGGCGTAGATTGCCGCTTCACGGGAGCAGCGGATGCAAATCGGGAATATGGGTTGTACCTTTGTAACAGAAAACAAGGTATAACCCATTAAATTTTACGATTATGAGAAAGATGATGTTTTTTGCCCTTGTGCTATCGGCGATGGCAATCGGCTCAGTTTCGGCTAATGATGGTAACCGCAGACCAGGTGGCGCGATGTTTGGTGTAGGTGGCAAGGATGGTTTTGTGATGGTAAGCGTTGGAGGTCCTCGTGCACCTCATCACCCCGAGGCGTTCCGTGGTGGTTGTGACTGCGACAAGAAGTGTCGCAAGGGTGGCCACCGTGGCTGCAAGCATAACGACAAGCGTGGGGATAAGAGGTTTAAGAAGGGTGGCAAGCCACATCACCCATCTATGCACCGCCCCGGCCCGCATAACCCTATGCCTCACCGCCCAGGGATGCCGGTGCCACCACCACGACACAAGTAGGTGAAAGGTGAGAGGTGAAAAGTGAAAGGTAGGGATTGTTGTTTATGTCATCCCGAGCGTAGCCGAGGGATCTCCTAATATACAGCACGTTGGCAATGTGTATATAGCGAGGAGATCCTTCGACTTCGTTTCACTACGCTCAGGATGACATATAATATAAACATTGTGCGAAGCACACCATACTTTTCACTTCTCACTTTTCACTTTTCCCTTTGCTGTGCATTTGACCCCCGAATTTTGGCGATTTACCGCCGATGTGCTACGTTATTCGAAAAAAAATATTATTTTCGCCGTGCGAAAAGTCAGTAACACGATAAAACAGAAAAAGACTATATGATGAAAAGATTGTTAACACTCGTTGTTATGCTCTGCATAGCAATCCCCGCGATGGCACAGACGGTGAAGGTTACAGCAAATGTTGTGGATGCCGAAACCAAGGAGGGTATCATTGGCGCGGTAATGGAGGTCATAGACCTCAATACAGACAAGCGTCGTCACTCGGTATCTGGTGCTCAGGGTCTTACCACTGTCACAGGTGTCACACGTGGCGAGTATGATGTTGTTGTGGCGTTCATTGGCTACACCACCGTTAAGCAGACTATTACGGTCGACGGCTCTAAGAATATCAACCTTGGCGTTGTGGAACTTGCCCACGAGGCTGTGAAGATTGATATGGTTGTTAAGGAGGTGCAGGCGCTGCGCACATCGCAGAATGGCGATACTGTGGCATACAACGCCTCGGCGTTTAAGGTATCTACGGATGCTGATGTCGAGGGTCTTCTTAAGAAGATGCCGGGTATCACAATCTCAAACGGACAGGTTGAGGCACAGGGTGAGCAGGTTAAGAAGATATTTGTGGATGGTAAGGAGTTTTTTGGCGAGGATGTATCTACGGCGCTGAACTCACTCCCAGCGCAGGCTGTAGATCGCATCGAGGTCTTCAACAAACTCTCGGATAATGCCGAATTCTCGGGTATGGACGATGGCGAGGGCTTCAAGGCCATCAACATCGTAACCCACTCGAATATGCGTCAGGGTGTTTTCGGTAAGTTGTATGGCGGTTATGGCTATCAGCCCGATATCGATGGCGCTCCAGCGGAGATGAATTTCGCAGGTGCTGATGTCTATCAGCCTCAGGTGTCGGATGTTACATCGCACCATAAGTTCAACTTGGGCGGTAACGTAAACCTCTTCCACGGCAACTCGCGAGTGTCGGTTATCGGTCTTTTCAATAACGTAAACCAGCAGAACTTCTCATTCGAGGATATCCTCGGCGTCACAGGTGGCGGCGGCGGTATGGGCCCTGGTCGTGGCGTAGGACGCTATATGGTGCGCCCACAGAGCGGTGTGGCACGCGTAGGCTCTATCGGCGTTCAGTATTCCGATTCGTGGGGTAAGAATGATGCGTTGAAACTCAACGGCTCATACTTCTTCAACGACACCAATACCCGCAACAAGAGTCTTCTTCAGAAGTGGTACGAAGCACCATCGCCAGAGGACTATCTCGAGCAGGAGGGTGAGTCTGAGACACATAATGCTAACCACCGTCTCAACCTTCGCCTCGACTGGAACATCAACAAGAATATGTCGCTTATGTCGCGCACAAACTTCAGTTTCCAGTCCAACGACCCTTATAGCCAGCAGTATGGCGAACTCAAGGGCGAGACGGCAACTAATAAGGGTGTACCATATGAGATGCTCTACAATGGCTCGGAGGGTGAGTCTCACGCATTGCGCTTCAGCGAGTTCTTGCAGTATCGTGTGAAACTTGGCAAGGCAGGTCGTACAATAACCGTAGATGGTCGCTACTCTACACGCCAGACTCCTGAGTCGTGGACAAATAGTTTCTCTACACTCTCTACATCCTACGATGCCGAGAGCGGTGTTACAACACCATTGCTCCGCTATGTGTCATCCACAGCGCCACAGTCACAGAACGACGTACGCGCTAACCTCACATACACCGAGCCTGTGTCGAAATTCTCGCAGGTGAGCCTTCAGTATCGTTTCGACTACGAGGATCAGAGCATCGAGAAGACATCGTTCATCACCGATGATAGTTTCAACACCGCAGGTCTTATGCCTGACCCAAGCCTCTCGTCGATTACCACAAGTACAAATATGGAGCATCGTGTAGGCCCAGGTTTCCGCTATGCTAAGCAGCGTAATACCGTGGTGGCTAATGTATACTACCAGCACTCTATCCTCGATGGTATGGTCAAGGGTGAGAATATCTCGCGTGACTTCAACCACGTGACATACTTCCTGATGGCAAATGTGGCGTTCAACCCACAGAACAGCATCCGTATGTTCCTTAGTTCCTACACCCAGAATCCCGATGTTCGTAACTTGCAGGATATCTATGATGTTACCAATGCTCAGTATCTCTCTAAGGGTAACCCAGAGTTGGTATCGTCATACAACCACCGCTTCAACTTCCACTACATCCGCTCGAATATCGAGAAGGGACGTACCTTTATGTGGATGTTGCACGCACAACTTACCCAGGACTATATCGGTCAGTCTATAGACTACAACCCAACAATAGATGTTAATGGCGAGCAGTATACACCACTCCAGTACTCTACATACGAGAATATGGATGGCTTTATGTCGTTCCGCACAAACATCAGTTATGGCTTCCCTATAGCGCCTATCAAGTGTAACCTGAACATTATGGCGGGTGCTAACTGGTCGCAGACACCATCTATCATCAACGGCAAGATGAACTACACCACAAATATGGGTTACGACGCTATGGTATCGCTCGGTAGTAACATCTCTGAGAACATTGACTTCACACTCCAGTGGAACGGTGCATACAACGATGCTCGTCAGTCATTGGCGCAGCGTGGTCGTAACAACCAGTACTTCAGCCACACCGCTTCAGGCTCTCTTAAGTGGGTATTCTGGAAGGGCTTCACACTTACCGCAGCGGTTAACTATAACCAGTATATCGGCTTTACCGATAAGTACAACGAGGATTACCTTATCTGCAACGTATACCTCGGCAAGAAACTCTTCAAGAATCAGCAGGGCGAGGTACTCATAGGTGTCAACGACCTCCTTAATCAGAACTCTGCCTTTGTGCGCACCGTAGGTAGTGGTTACACCCAGAATGCCTGGAACAGCGTCGTAGGACGTTACTTCACCATCCAGTTCAACTACAATCTCCGTGTCTTCGGCAAGAAGGGCTCTAAGGATATCTCAAACTACG
>JAFOCZ010000065.1 GCA_017380955.1 Alistipes sp. | reverse complement strand
CTCTATTACTGAGTATAGTCTCCTTGGTAGTAGGCGTGTATTCAGTTTTTAGGTTATAACAAAATCGGCAGTCACCTTACGAGTGGCTGCCGATTTTAGTTTCTAATTGCAGTTGTTGCATAAAATAACTCTCCAGGCTTCATCTAATTATAGGCGTAAATCCTCCTCGGTGGCGTTGTGTTTTGTTTTTTGGCGAATGTTTACTATTTTTGCAGAGATAATTTTTTGGGTATGAAACAAAACTCTACACTTCATAGATTGCTGCTCGTGTTGCTGTCTGTAGCACTGCTTAGCATAGGTTGGCTCGGGGGTACGGGCTTAACACTTCTCGTGGCGCTCGTGCCGCTGCTCATAATCAGCGAAAATCTCTCGGACTCAACACGCGACTGGTGGCGTATGTGTGGCTGGGGAGCGCTGACGTTCCTGTTGTGGAGCGCCGCGACGATATGGTGGGTGTGGATAGCAACGCCAATAGGCCCTATAACAGCCGCGATATTTGGTACATTCTACAACCTCTGTGCCCTGATGACCTATCACTACACCTCGAAGCGCGCACCACGAGCCTTGGCATACACGCTCCTGGCATCCATATGGCTTGCCACGGAGTTTGTATACTACTCGGCAGATGTTATGACATTCCCCTGGCTGCTGCTCGGTCACGGCTTCTCGGGCGATGTGTGGGCAGTGCAGTGGTATGAGTACACAGGTATCTTCGGAGGCTCGTTGTGGGTGTTGGCATCCAACATTGCGGTGTTTGAGATACTCCGCACACGCACCACAACAGCCCGTGTTCGTGCCGCGATGATAGTTCTTATCCCTATCGTGGTGTCGTTAGTGTTGTTGTTTAGTTACACGCCCTCGGAGCGCACAACGCAGATAAGTGTCATACAGCCCAACGTGCCCTGCTACGAGGATGAGCGTATCACGATGGGTAAGATGGATCCTACGCAGGATGTTATGGATCTTATGGCAGATGTGCCTGCTACATCCTCGTTTGTGCTTATGCCCGAGTCGGCACTCGCATATCTCCCACGCATAGGCTCTGTGGAGGAGCGTAATCTGCACTACTATGCGCCGCTGTTGCGTGATATTCAGGGTGAAAGTCATCCCGATACAAAACTTATAACCGGAGCATCCACCACGGTGCGCTATGGCGATACAAAGGCTACCGACACTGCGCACTACTACGATGGTTATGGCTGGTATGACCAGTATAACTCTGCGCTTCTCATAAACAGCAATGGCGAGACCGAGAATATCTACCACAAGGGTAAACTTGTCATTGGCGTGGAGGCTGTGCCTATGAAGAGCCTCTTCGACACCTTCGAGGTTGACCTTGGTGGTGTGTCGGGACAGTTAGGCTGGGGTAAGGAGCATACGCTATTTAGCAACGACGGCGTGATAATAGGCCCTGCGATATGCTACGAGGGTCTTTATGGTGGCTACTTCTTGGGCTTCGCACGCCAGGGTGCAGAGGTTATGGCGCTTATATCGAACGATGGCTGGTGGGGTAATACCCCAGGTCATAAGCGTCTCTTCGACTTCTGCCGTCTGCGTGCCATAGAGACACGACGTGCCATAGCCCGCTCGGCGAATACCGGCATCTCGGGATTTATATCGCCTACGGGTAAGACCATTGGCGAGCGTCTCACCTGGGAGGAGGAGGGTGTGCTCACCGCCGAGGTGGAGTTGCGCAGCGAGAAGACCATATATACTCTCTATGGCGACTGGATTGCGCGCATAGCCTCATATGTTGCGGTGCTGGCGATTATGTACTACGTTGCCTACCGCATCCGCAAGCGTAACCATCTTGTAGACTAACGATAAACCTCATAATAATATCAACAATACATAAGTATGAATTATACTCAGACACTCGATTTTCTCTTTACGGCGATGCCATCGTTCCAGCGTGTTGGTGGCGATGCTTATAAGCCGGGATTAGAGCGTATTGCGGCCTTCTGCCAGCATATGGGCAACCCCCAGCGCAACTACTACACCATTCACGTTGCAGGTACCAATGGCAAAGGCTCTGTGTCACATATTCTTGCCTCTATACTCCGCGAGGCGGGATACCGCACAGGACTCTTCACCTCGCCACACCTTGTAGATTTCCGCGAACGTATACGCGTAGATGGCGAGATGATGCCTAAGCAGAAGGTTGTAAACTTCGTGGATAAGCATCGCGAGAAGATGCAGGAACTCGACCTCTCGTTCTTCGAGATGACCGCTGCTATGGCCTTCGACTACTTCGCACAGAGCGATGTGGAGGTGGCTATCATTGAGACAGGTCTCGGTGGTCGCCTCGATGCCACAAACCTCATCGTGCCAATGCTCAGCGTCGTTACAAACATCGGTATGGAGCACACAGAGTTCCTCGGCGATACTATCGAGAAGATAGCCGCGGAGAAGGCAGGTATTATCAAGAAGAGCATCCCTGTGGTTATTGGTCAGGGTAGCGATGCTTATAACGCAGTCTTCGAGCAGCGTGCCGAGGAGATGCGCTCTAAGGTTATATATGCCGAGCAGGAGTTCCTCCTCGAGGGTATCGAGCATTTCGATGACCGCAACCAGCACTTCAGTGTGTTGCGTACACGCGACAACCGCGCCTTTGAGTTGGATATCGACCTCTTGGGTGACTATCAGCGTCATAACATCATCACAGCGTGCGCCGCTGCCGACTTCCTCGCCGAGCAGACACCCCTTACTATCTCACGTCGTGCCTTCCGCGAGGGTATAGCACGTGCTGCGGCAAACACAGGTCTTATGGGTCGCTGGCAGGTTATCGCCGATGAGCCATATACCGTATGCGACACAGGTCATAATGCCGATGGTATGCGCTTTGTGGCATCGCAACTCGAGAGCCTCAATGCCGACCGTATCTTTGCCGTTATGGGCTTTGCGAAGGAGAAGAGTCTCGAGAAGATTATGCCTCTGTTGCCTAAGAAAGTTCACTATATCTTCACCAAGGCAAATATCGACCGTGCGCGTGCCATCGAGGATGTAGCAGCCTTTGCCGATAGCCTCGGTCTCGACTACGAGTGTCAGCCTACGGTTAAGGATGCTGTAGCCCGTGCGCGTAGCCTCGCTCTTGCATCGGATGCTATCTTTATCGGTGGTAGTAATTTTGTCGTTGCGGAAGTTGAGGGTATTGCCACCTCTGAGGAGTAATTAATATTTCATACAAAGTCTGCCGAATAATCTCGGCAGACTTTTGTTTTTATCGCAAAATACATTGTTAGCCTAAACCTATGAACAACAAAGTGATAATCTTCGATTTCGATGGTACGCTGTGCGATACCCGAAAAACTATCGTTACGGCCTTTCGTGCTACGATGGAGCGTCTCGGCTTGCCACTGCGTAGTGAGGCGGAGTGTGGTGCGACCATAGGACTTACTTTGTTCGACGGATTTAAGGTGCTATATCCCGAGTTTAGCGATGCTGAGGCAGAGAGGGCTGTCGATACCTATCGCGCGATATTTGCCGAGCGACGTAAGGAGTTTATGCCCGAACTATTCCCCAATGTCCGCGAGGTGCTCGATACCTTATATAATAGAGGTTGTGTGCTTACCATAGCCTCATCACGACTCTCGGAGTCGCTGATGTTGTTTATGCGTGAGCATAAGATAGATGGCTATTTCAGTTATGTGGTGGGGGCGGATAGTGTAACGAAGCATAAGCCCGACGCAGAGCCTGTGTTGAAGACACTCCGAGAACTTGGTGTTGTGGCTTCGGAGGTTATGGTTGTTGGCGATATGCCCGTAGATATTCTTATGGCGCGTAATGCTGGTGCGCGTAACGTAGGTGTAACGTGGGGCAATGCCTCACGCGAGGAGTTGGAGGCTGCGTGTGCCGACCATATCATCGATAGTATAGAGCAACTCCTGACGCTGGTGGCTGAGTAGTGCTACTCGGCGCATATCCAGTTTGTCTGTTTTCCTCGCCAGAAGATGGTCCACCAATTGCGAATGTGACCATTCACCTTGCCATACCCATATGTTCCCATATCGAGATTTGCGGCATAGTATGAGTTTTTGCTGCATATGTTGGCAAACTCGCAGAGGGTCATAGGGTATGTAGACTCTATGATGTAATACTCCTGGTCGCCATTGCTGCATAGCGCACGGCGCAGACGACGTGCCGGGTCTCGGAAGTGATATGCCTTACCTCTATATACAAGCGTCTGCTGCTGGAAGCCATTAGCGGAGTGCCACGAACGTGATATCACAAGACCGCTGGCCGTTAGCGACATCTTATGAGGGAAGTGCGTTTTGTTGTATGTGCGGCCATCTATGCGATACGAGCCGAGAATCTTATTGTCGCAGTCGGTGTATGCCGCTGGTACGCAGGTCTTGGCATCGGGGTTGCGCTCTGTGGTGAAGTATACCTCGCGACCTATGGGTGTGATGACAATCTTGTGGTATTTGTAGTTGTAGAGGAGCGTGGCACAACAAAGCACCGCGACTATCATCGTGATACCCGCCAATAATGCTGCTATTCTTCGTCCTCGTTGCTTCATTGTGTTTGCCTGAGACATTATGTTGTGCGCCTCCTTAGTACAAACATAGTCATTTTTACGCTATTTTCCAAACTGCGAGGTGTTGTGAGCGCTTTTTGGTGCTAAGTATAACCAAATCTTATAGCGCTATAAGAAAATAATTTTGTGCGTATGTGTTGCGCTAACCAAAAAATTATTACCTTTGCACCCGAAAATGTATGTGGAGGGATTTGGACTGATTGCAACCACAATAAAAAAATGCTAAAGCGGCACTCTTAATCTGGCGTTGCTAAGGTAATTCGCTTTGTTAGCATCATCCCCGTTTCGATACATACAATATTTCGCACCGCACATATGTTATTATATGCGGGAAATTGAGTATAAACAAAAAAATATAAGATTATGGCATTTCTTTTTACATCAGAGTCAGTATCGGAGGGACATCCAGATAAGGTTGCTGATCAGATTTCAGACGCTATCCTCGACGAGTTCTTGCGTCACGACGTACACTCTAAGGTTGCTTGCGAGACCCTCTGCACCACAGGTCTTGTAGTGGTGTCAGGTGAGGTGCGCTCAGAGGGTTATGTAGATATCCAGGGTGTTGCTCGCCGTGTTATCGACCGCATCGGCTACAACCGTAGCGAGTATCAGTTCGACGCATCATCGTGTGGTGTGTTGTCGGCTATCCACGAGCAGTCGGCAGATATCAACCAGGGCGTTGACCGCAAGGATGGCGAGGATCAGGGTGCTGGTGACCAGGGTATTATGTTTGGCTACGCTGTGGAGGAGACTCGCGAGTTTATGCCCGCAACACTCATCCTCTCACACGTTATCCTCAAGGAGTTGGCAGTTATCCGCCGCGAGGGTGAGTTTATGACATACCTTCGTCCCGACTCTAAGAGCCAGGTGACTATCGAGTATGGCGACGACCGCCGTCCAAAGCGTGTGCATACCATCGTGGTATCTACACAGCACGACGAGTTTATCCTGCCTACAAACTCTCGCTCGGAGAAGGAGGCAGAGCATCAGATGCAGCGTATCATCGCCGATGATGTTCGTAACATCCTCATCCCACGTGTTAAGGCACGTTTGGAGCGCGCAAATGACAAACTTGCTGAGTTGATTGGCGATGACTATATCCTTCACGTTAACCCAACAGGTAAGTTCGTTATCGGTGGTCCTCACGGCGATACAGGTCTTACAGGTCGTAAGATTATCGTTGACACATATGGTGGTCGTGGTGCTCACGGTGGTGGTGCATTCTCTGGTAAAGACTCTTCGAAGGTGGACCGCTCGGCAGCCTACGCAGCACGCCATATCGCTAAGAATATGGTTGCAGCAGGCATCGCTCGCGAGGTGTTGGTACAGGTAAGTTATGCTATCGGTATCGCACAGCCACTCTCAATCTATGTCGATACATACGGCACTGCCAACGTAGCACTTACCGATGGTGAGATTGCAGAGCGTATTGGTAGGATGTTTGACCTTCGCCCAGCGGCTATCGTATCGCGCTTTGGTTTGAACTATCCTATCTTCGAGGCTACAGCGTCATATGGCCACTTTGGTCGCCGCCCATATACCGAGTTGGTGCGCTTCATTGGCAAGGATGGCAGGGAGTTCGCTAAGGAGGTAGAGTTCTTCTCTTGGGAGAAACTCGACGAGGTTGACCGTTTGAAGCAGGAATTCGGCTTGTAATCGCGAAAAGTATAGATTTACGTAAAAGACTCAGTAACAATGTATTAGTTGCTGAGTCTTATTTTTTATCAAAAAATAGTTGCAAAAAAGTTTGCAAGTTTAAAAAAAGTTACTACCTTTGCACTCCGTAAACCTCAAAGCCCAGGTGGTGAAATTGGTAGACACGCTACTTTGAGGGGGTAGTGAGCGCAAGCTCGTGCAAGTTCGAGTCTTGTCCTGGGCACAAAGCGGAAGAGCAATCTTCCGCTTTTTCTTTTTTATCTATCTTCGGTAAGTGCTATCACTATATATCCGAAATATCGCTATTCTCCTTAAATTCGCTAATCTCGCTAAACTCTGATGGGATGTAAACAGTCGAACATAGATTATTCTGCAGCCGTTACTCATACGTTATGTCGTATTAAATATCACAATGTCCCATTAGAGTGTTGTCAGTTTGGGAAATTATTTTTAATTTTGTAGTGCTATTCAAATAGAATAGCAGACATATTGAAGGTGTTTTCGTAGGTCTTTCTAAGAGAATGTGGAAGTTTTCAGAATGAAAGGATAGACGAACAGCACTCATTTCTTGTGTAGTTATGTGGCTATGCACTTCTGTGCGTGTACCCATACTATCCAGGTGTGGGGCATTGTAGCGTTTATTTTCATTCGGGTCTTTCCACAACCATCTTAGAGATAAACGGAATTCAACTCCACACTTTCTGTTTATATAAATAAGCGATTTATAAGTAGGTGTGTATCTAAGTTGTTGATATTCAGTGTAATATGACAAGATGATAAATGTATTGTTGTAACTCGCTGATAATCAACACCTTGAAAAATTGGTATTTTGGCAACTATTTATATTGCTGATTTACAATGTGTTGCGAGTTGGGAAATGGAAAAATTTCTGCGCTCAAAATTTGACGATAGGGTTTTTAGTGTATAATTTTGCGTAGTGTTGACAATAGATTTTTGACTAAACATAAGCAAGTGTAGACTTGCGAAAAAGAGATTTGAACTATGAAGAGATTGTT
The DNA here is from genome assembly GCA_017380955.1 of Alistipes sp. Taxonomy (GTDB): domain Bacteria; phylum Bacteroidota; class Bacteroidia; order Bacteroidales; family Rikenellaceae; genus Alistipes. Next base: position 301 of record JAFOCZ010000065.1, on the reverse strand, counting down.
TACTATTACGATGCTTGTGCTTCTTGCTGTGGCGTGCAAGAATGATGGCTTAGAAAATGAAAATCCCCCTGTAAAAAATGATGATTTTGTCATCGATGTTACGGAGGTTACCACAGCGACCATCAAGGCTACCATCACGCCAAAGGATAAGGATATGATGTATGTGGCGCAAGTGGAAGCCATCAACGACAAAGATTTAGATTGGAGGATAAACTCAGTATATAATGAATCGGAACACGCTATAGTCAACATTGGCGTTATGAGCTATGTTAATTATGCAATCGATAATGATATCGATATT
>JAFOCZ010000064.1 GCA_017380955.1 Alistipes sp. | reverse complement strand
GCCTGCGCGCCCTTTTTCGAAGGATTGATGAATGGACCTTCAGCGTGGACACCGAGTATTTCGGCGCCGCCCCAGGTCTTGCTTTCCTCTTTGAGAGATCGAACCGCATTAAGTGCTGCTGAAGCCCCAAATCCTCGGCAACGGCAATCTCGAAATCGAGGAGTGTAGGGTGACCTATGGCGTAGTGCATAATGGCATCAGAGACATAGAGACCATCCTTCTCGGCACAACGCTGCTGCATCTCGGAGAACTGCTCCGAAGAGTTGTCGAGCAGGTCGTAGCGGAAGCCCTTCTCGAGGATATAGCCATAGGCGTAATACTTGGTGTCGATGATGTGTGCCCACTGGCTGTCGATAGCGTCATTGAGGATCGCTATCTCGCGCTTGAGGCTATGGTAAACGCTAAATAGCGAGTCTGCAACGCTCTCCGAGGTGGTCTCCATATAGTCGCGTGTGGTGTTCTCAAACTTGGTGTAGAGGCTCTGGAAGTCGTTGCAGAGGGCTGCCATCTGCTCATCCTCACGCTGTGCGCTCTCCAACTCGGCATAGTCCTCGTCGGTGAGTGAGCGACGGAAGATGTCGTTGTGGATAAGCATACGCTGCTCCACAGGTGCGACAATGGTCTCCTCAATGCTCTCCTCGGTAGTCTCGGTCTCGGGTGCAGGGGCGAACATATGTGCAAGGATATACTCCTGCTCGATGTTGTTCAACTCTGTGATGACATCGCCACGCTGCTGGCGTAGTTCGAAAATCTGCTCCTCGAGGTTGAGAATCTGCGATGTGAAGATGTCTATCTGCTCGTTGGTGAGTGAGTCGGTGTTGTTGCGCTGGGCAAACTCCTCACGGGTCTTGGCTATGACATTCTGTATGGAGTCCTCCCTCTGCTGAAGAAGGGTGTTGGTCTCTTTGAGTGTCATATAGCGCTCGTTGCCCTGCAAGCCTGGGAAGTCGGGCTCCTGGCTATCGGCAATGGCAAAGGCCGATATCGCGAAAATCAGTGTTAGTGTGGTATATATCTTTTTCATCTCTTCAGTGTTTCAAAACTATCTCCAGTGGCGTATGAACAGCAACTGTATAAATCCAAAAATCTCCAAACGGCCGATGAGCATCAGCAGCGTAGAGCATAGTTTGAGCATCGCAGGTAACTCCGAGTAGTTATCCAGCGAGCCTATCTCGCCAAAGCCTGGACCTACATTACTGATGCAGGCTATGGATGCCGAGAAACTTGTTAGTAGGTCGTAGCCAAACATAGCGTAGACCACGGAGCCTATGATGGTGAGCATAATGTACGACACTATGAATGTCATAACAAGGCTCTGAATCTTCTCATCCTGCACGATGCCGTCCATCTTGGTGCGTATCACGGCATTGGGGTGCAGTTGTATCTGCATACGGTTGCGGATGACCTTCGAGGCTATGAGCAATCGGTCAACCTTCATACCTCCCGACGTAGAGCCCGCGCAGCCACATATCACCGTGCAGAACATCAAGAGCAATATCGCTAACGATGTCCAGGTGTTGGTGTCGGCAGTGGCGAAGCCCGATGTTGTGGTGATGCTCACAACCTGGAACGCAGCGTGGCGCAACGACGTAAGGAACGATGGGTATATGTTAGCAACGAAGAGGCTTATGGCGATAATCACAGCCACCAAGAGCATCATCGTTATGAACATACGAACGACCTCGGAGTGGAAAATATTGTTTTTGCGACCTGTGAAGGTGGCATAAAGGATGCCATAGTGTATCGCCGAGAGTGTCATAGCCAACATCATAATACCCTCGATGATGGGGCTATCCCAGAAGGCTACCGAGAGATTCTTGGTGCTGAAACCACACGTTGCGCACGACGACATAGCGTGTGTAGCGGCATCAAACCACGTCATACCTGCGTACTTGAGGCCGAGGGTGGTGAAGATGGTGAGACCTGCGTAGATGGTAACCAATAGTCTGAGTATCACCCTTGAGCGGTAGTGGAAGTTATCCTTGGCGATGGTGCTCAACTCCACATTTGAGAGCATATGGCGGCTCTTGCCCATAGAGGGGAGCACGACAAGGGCGAACATCACAACGCCCATACCTCCAATCCACGCCGTTGCCGAGCGCCAGAAGAGGAGACCTCGGGGTAGGAACTCGATGTCATTGAGGATGGATGCTCCGGTGGTTGTGAAGCCCGAGACGCTCTCAAACCACGCATTGGCAAGGGTGAACTCACCACCCCATATGAGGTAGGGGAACATACCCACCACGCAGGATAGTATCCACGAGCCTACGACGATGGCATAACCCTCCTTGGTCTTGATCTCGTCGACACGCTCCACGAAGAAGAGTGGGAATGTGCCCAGGAGGGCGGTCATAAACGACGACAGCAGCAATGGGTAGTATGCCGAGTCGTAGCCGTTGAGCATCGATACTACTGCCGAGAGTAGCATAAATGCTGCCACGAACTGCAGCACAAGACCTATGTAGCGTATGACGACGTTTACCCTCATTGCGGTGTGGTTATTTGCGTTGTTTCTGTATGAGGGCTACTATGCGGTCGCGCAGCGAGGCAATCTCGTCACGGCACGCGATAGATGAGTCGAAGGGTGTTCTGAAGCGCAGATACTCGCCCAACTCCTCGTTGATGCGAAGTATAGGCTTGGTGAAGTATACGTGGAGCAGATAGTAGAATATCAGCACCACGACAATCATCACCACCAGCGAGATGAAGACCGGCGTTACGGCACGACGTGCTGTGTTGCTCAGACGGTTGACATCAGGGCCGAGGGTGGTCTCCGAGCCTGTCATATACTTTGTAATCTGCGTAGATACGGTGGTGTACTGCGGCTTGTAGCGCTCCACATACCACGAGTGTGTGGTCTCGCGCGAGAGGGTGTCGCTGGCTATGGCGCTGTGTATTTCGCCATTGATGTAGGACTGCGCAAGGGCGTTGATACGCTCGGTGTAGGTGCGTAGCGAGTCGGTCACTGCTGCGTGGTCGGTGTCTGCCATACGCTGGTGTGCCTCCTCCGAGGCGGTGGTGAGGCGCTCTATGGACTCCTCGCAGCGGCTGAGGTGGGGTGTGATATCCCTTAGTGAGCCGCCGATGACGGCCATCGAGATCATAGCGTCGTTCTGCTCGTTGAGAGCCGAGATCATCTCGCCCGCAAGGTCGGTACTCTCCTTACTCGCCCTGAGGATAACCTCGGTGTCGTGACTAACGCGCTCTAACTCCAGGAGCGATATAGCACCCGAGAAGAAGAGCAACAATATGACACTCATAAACGCCAACTGCATACGGCGCTTTATGGAGCCGATGGTAAAGATGTTTTTTAGTTTCTTAAACATATCCGTAGCCTACAAAGGTTGCGCACCTGCGCAAAACAGGACAAAAGTAATACTTTTGTGTGAATTATCCAACTATTTCCGAGCGAATGTTACCCTCCTCGTCGAAGGCCACCAAACGCACACGGCAGATGTTGTTGATAAGCGCAGTGTCGTAGGGCGCTGAAACACGAAGGTAGTTGTCGGTGTAGCCATACATAAGACCGTTGCGGTCGGTGCTCTCGAACAACACCTCACGCTCCGAGCCTAAGTATCTCTCTGCGAAGGCTTTGTGGAGACGGTCGCTGAGGGCCTCGAGGCGCTGTACACGCTCTGTGGAGATGCGTGGTTGTACCTTGTTAGGCATATCTACGGCTGGTGTTCCTGGGCGCTCCGAGAATGGGAAGATGTGGAGGAACGATGCTCCAACCTCCTCCAATAGGCGGTAGGTCTCCATAAACTCCTCCTCGCCCTCGCCGGGGAAGCCCACGATGACATCGACGCCGAGGAAGGCATCGGGCATCATCTCACGAATCTTGGCAATACGCTCACGGTAGCGGTCGGCGGTGTAGCGGCGACGCATAAGACCGAGGATGTGTGTAGAACCACTCTGGAGTGGAATGTGGAAGTGAGGAACAAATTTAGATGACTTGGCGCAAAGTTCTATAATCTCGTCGGTTATGAGGTTAGGCTCGATGCTCGAGATGCGGTAGCGCTCAACGCCCTCCACCTCGTCCAAAGCACGCAACAGGTCGATGAATTTCTCACCCGTGGTGCGTCCGAAATCTCCGGTGTTGATACCCGTGATGACAATCTCCTTTTGTCCTGCTGCGACAATCTCACGAGCCTCGGCAACGATGTCGGCGATGGGGATGTTACGGCTGTGTCCACGAGCATAGTGGATGGTGCAATAGGCGCACTTGTAGTCGCAGCCATCCTGCACCTTGAGGAACGAGCGTGTGCGGTCACCCGAGGAGTATGCCGCGAAGAAGCGTGTCATCTCCTCCACAGAGCAACTGTAGACCTCGGTGTTGGTGGTCTCGCGCAACTCCTCGACACGGCGGTAGAGGTCGCCTTTGTCGTTGTTACCAAGCACTATGTTAACACCCTCGATTTTGGCTATGTCCTCTGGTTTTAACTGTGCGTAACAACCTGTAACTGCGATGATTGCGTTGGGGTTGCGGCGGTGTATCTTGCGTATGATATTACGACATTTCTTGTCGGCGTGTTCCGTTACGGAGCAACTGTTTATGACTGCCACGTCGGTAGCCTCCGAGGGCTCTACTCTGAGGTAGCCACCACGCTCAAACTCTCGGGCAAGGGTCGATGACTCCGAGAAGTTGAGTTTGCATCCCAACGTGTGAAAACTTACTCTTTTCTGTCCCATAAATAACCTGTTTTGCGTGCGAAGTTACAAAAAAGTTGTATTAAAGTGAAAAAAGTTTTTGTAATAGTACGAAAAAAAAGTAAATTTGCACGTTTATATATAGTGTATGCTTGCGACATTAGAGAATATATTTGCGTATGACTTCCTCACAAACGCCTTTGTGGTGTGTGTGCTGTCGGGTGTAACCTGCGGTGTTGTAGGTAGTTATATCGTGGCACGAAGGATGGTGTTCCTATCCAGTGGCATCACCCACGCCTCGTTCGGAGGTTTGGGCATAGCGCTATACTTTGGTTTCAGCCCTATGGTGGGTGCTATGGCCTTTGCGGCGCTGTCGTCGCTGGGTATAGAGTTCGCATCGCGACGTGGCGGTATGCGTGAGGATTCGGCAATAGGCATCATATGGTCGCTCGGAATGGCTATAGGTGCGCTATTTATGTCGTTGCGCCCAGGATATGCCACCGACCTCACAAGTTATTTGTTTGGTAATATATTGCTTGTCGAAAGGGTAGATGTGTGGGCGTTGCTGGTGTTGGCCGTATGCGTGGTTTTAGGCGCTATGGCGGGACTTCGTAGGCTGATGTATATAACCTTCGACGAGGATTATGCACGCAGTCAGGGCTTGCCTGTGGTCTCTACGGCATATGCTATGTCGGTGGTTGTGGCACTCACGATAGTCTTCTCTATCAAGGTTATGGGTATCATATTGTTGTTGTCGCTTATCACCATACCTGTGGTTATCGCAAATAGCCTCACGCGAGACTATCGCCGTATTGCGGTGGTGGCATCGGCGGTGGCTGTGGTGGGTAACATCGTGGGATTTTTGTTTAGTTATGAGTATAATCTGCCTACGGGTAGTTGCATAATATTTTTCCTTGTGATGCTACTTGTCGTAGTGAAGGCGTATGGGTGGTGTCGCAAAAAGTTGCAGTAAAGTAAGAGTATGAAGAAGATACATAAACTTGTTCTGAAGGCCTACTTAGGGCCACTGTTGGCGGTGTTCTTCATCGTGCAGTTTATCCTGATGATGAACTTCGTGTGGCGCTACATCGACGAACTCACGGGTAAGGGTCTCGCGGCGAGCACCATCGCGGAGTTGCTCGTATGTGGCTCTATAAATATGATTCCGTTGGGATTGCCGTTGGCGATGTTGCTCTCGGCGATTATGACGATGGGTAACCTGGGCGAAAACTTCGAGTTGCTGGCTATGAAGTCGGCAGGATTGTCGCTGATGCGCATCCTAAGGCCGTTGATAGTGGTGACGATGATGGTGTCGGTGGGTAGTTTCTTTGTGCAGAACAACCTTGTGCCATACTCCAATCAGCGAATGTACGACATCCTCTACGATATCAAGGAGCAGCGCCAGGAGTTGAAGTTCCAGGATGGTGTGTTCTTCGACGGCTTGCCCGATATGAGTATCCGTGTGGGACATCAGGACCCTCAGACGGGATTGCTCACCGATGTGCTTATCTACGACACGCGTGAGGCGAATGGTAATATGACCACCACGCTTGCCGACTCGGGATATATACATATGTCGGCAGATAAGACATTCCTCTATGTGACGCTCTTCAATGGTCGCACCTATGAGCATACACGAAACTCGCAGTGGTATGACCGTAACACTATGCGTCAGCACGAGTTCTCACGCCAGGATGGCTCGTTCCCCATCGAGAAGATAACGAGCAATTCGTCGTCGAAGCAGTATAGCGAGTCGCAGACACGAAATATGGTGGAGTTGGAGGAGTTGATGGACTCGCTGCACATACTCATAGACCGCAGTACGATGGCGGCATATGAGCCACTTCTGAAGCAGCAGATTTTTGTGCGTGACACCACCATAATCCCAAATCCCGATACGCTTCTCGACCGTTCGGGGTATCGTGCCTTCAACCACTACGACTCGTTGCCAAACCTCTCGATGCGTAGCCGTGCGAAGGTTATCTCCTCGGCGGCAGGTGCTGCGCGTACGGCGCAGAGTGCCTACACCTTTGATGAGCACTCGTCGAAGGTTGCCATCACACAGTTGTATCGTGCCGAGACCGAGTGGCATCGCAAACTGACGTTGCCGATATCTATCCTCCTGTTCTTTATGATTGGTGCGCCGTTAGGTGCTATCATCAAGAAGGGTGGCCTGGGATTGCCTATCGTTATCTCGGTGATATTCTTCGTATTCTACTACGTTGTGAGCACCTCGGGAGAGAAGATGGCAAAGGAGGGAACGTGGGAGTCGTTGTATGGTATGTGGCTGCCTGTTGTGGTGCTGACACCAATATCGATATACCTCACCTATAAGGCTACCGACGACTCGTCGTTGCTGGATATGGATTGGTATGATGTGCGTATCCGCAGGATGCGTTCGGCGATAGCCAAGCGTCTGCCAAAGTGGCTCAAAAGGGGTAGAAAGCATAGGAAGTAAAATGTAATGTGTAAGGATATGAATGCCAAGGATTTAAGAATAGTGTTTATGGGAACGCCAGAGTTTGCAACGACATCGTTGCGCAGACTTGTGGCCGAAGGGTATAACATCGTTGCGGTGGTGACAACACCCGACAAACCTGCGGGACGTGGTCAGAAGATACACCAGAGCGATGTGAAGGTTGCGGCGATGGAGTTGGGATTGCCTGTGTTGCAGCCCGAGAAGTTACGCGACGAGGCCTTCCTGGAGCAGATGAGTGCTCTGGAGGTGGATTTGGGTATTGTCATAGCATTCCGAATGCTTCCCGAGGTGGTGTGGGCGATGCCAAAGTTGGGAACGTTTAACCTCCACGCATCGCTACTACCGGAGTATCGTGGTGCTGCGCCTATAAACTGGGCTATCATAAATGGTGATAAGCGCACAGGTATCACGACATTCCTTCTCAACGAGGAGATAGACAAGGGTGCTATCATCGAGCAGGAGGCGGTGGATATCCTTCCCGAGGATAACATCGGCACGTTGTATGACAAACTTATGCTTCGTGGTGCGGAGTTAGTGTTGCGCACCGTGGATAAGATTGCCGAGGGTGGCTTCGAGACTGTGGAGCAGATGCACATAGACGAGAGCACGTTGCGCCAAGCGCCCAAAATATTCAAGGAGGATGGTCGTATAGATTGGTCACGCGATGTGGAGAGTATTCACAACTTGGTACGCGGCTTGTCGCCATATCCTGCGGCGTGGACACCGATATATAAGGATACGGAGGAGTGTGGCTCACTAAAGGTCTTCACAACGCACATAGAGCGTGCGGAGATGGGCGTGGAGTGTGGCACGGTGAAGAGCGATGGCAAGAGTTATGTTGCTGTGGCAGCGGCAGATGGCTGGGTATACCTCGACGAGGTGCAGATGGCTGGTAAGCGCCGTATGGCTATCAAGGAGTTGCTGCTCGGCTGGCGTGATGTTGGCGTGGTGAAGATGGCGTAGGATGTGTCGCGGTGTGAGATATATGCGCGTTATGGTGTGCCGAGTGGTGACGCTTCTCGGCATATTCCTTATGCCATATGTTGCTATGGCTCAGGATGTTGCGAGGCGTGATGTTCGTGCGGTGGTGAAGATGAACGCGGCATATGCTGTGGCAGGAGTGGTGAATCCTCAGGTGGAGATTCACATCAAGGGTAACTCGTGGTGGCAGACGGAGGTGGTCATATCGCCGTGGCGCTCCATAGCGGGGCATCCGCTGATGTTTGGCATACTGCAGAACGAGTATCGCTACTATGTGCCACGCACGAAGGGTCTCTATGTTGGCGCTCACGCAGGCATCGCGGCGTTCAATATGTCGAAGCCTATGTTGCTCAATGGTGGCGTGAGGTTTCAGGAGCGTAGGTGCAAGGGCTACGGCATTATGGCTGGCGCTGTGGTGGGGTATAGGTGGCTCTCGGAGCGTCATCCGCGACTGGTGGTGGATGCCTTTGTGGGGTTTGGGTATATGCACAGCAAGTATAACGGCTACTCTATGGCAGGGGTTATAGATATGTATCCGCAACGCCCTGAGGATAAGCAACCTACGTCGCCCGACCCGTTCAACAGTTCTGCCGAGTGGCTGCCTACGAAGGTGGGTGTGTCGGTAGGCATAGCCCTCTTCGGCGATGAGAAATAGTGGGAAATATGAAGGATGTAATAATTTTGTAACGGAATTGTAACATCTTTTTTTTATATTTGTAGCAAGAAACAGCAATTTTTATGGATTTATTTATCGTTATTACCCTCGCACTTCTTGCGGTGATGGGTATCGTCGTTGGCGTGTCGAATGATGCGGTCAACTTCCTCAATTCGGCATTCGGCTCTAAGGTTGCCAAGAAGAATGTTATCCTCGGTGTTGCAGGTTTGGGTGTTATGGTCGGTGTTATGACATCGAGTGGTATGATGGATGTGGCGCGTAGCGGTGTCTTCTACCCAGCGATGTTCTCATACCAGGAGATTATGATTCTCTTCCTCGGTATGATGCTCTCGAACATCATCCTCCTGGATATCTACAACTCGCTCGGCTTGCCAACATCCACAACCGTATCTCTGGTATTCGGATTGTTGGGCTCGGCAATGGCGCTCGCACTATATAATATATGGAGCGGCACGACAACAGCAAGCCTCGGAGAGTTCATAAACTCGGGCAATGCACTTGCCATAGTATCGGGAATCTTGCTCTCGGTGGTGTTGGCGTTCCTCTCGGGACACCTCCTTATGTACATCTCGCGTATCATATTCTCGTTCCGCTACAGCAAGATTTTCAGCCGCTACGGAGCGTTGTGGTGCGGTATCACCGTGGCAGGTATCATCTACTTCACAGTGTTCAAGGGTCTCAAGAGTTCGGGACTTATCCCCGAGGCGATAATTGCGTATGTCAACGACAATACCACAATCTCGTTGCTCATCTTGTGGGCGGGTAGTTCGGTGTTGTTGTGGGTGTTGCAGCGCCTCAGTGTCAACATCTTGCGTGTGTCAATCCTTGCTGGTACATTCTCCTTGGCGTTGGCATTCGCAGGTAACGACCTTGTGAACTTCATCGGTGTGCCATATGCTGGCTACGACTCATATATGATTGCTCAGGAGTTGGGCGAGGCACCTGCATCTATGGCGGCACTTGCCAACCCTACGCAGGCAAACTTCTGGATTATGTGTGCCGCGGGATTGATAATGGTCATCACGCTCTTCACATCCAAGAAGGCGATGCGCGTTATCGAGACCGAGCGCAAACTATCGTCGCAGAGCGAGGAGGCACCAACAAATAGCGAGGCTACTGTGGCATCACGAGGTATCGTGCGTGGTGCGCGTGCCCTAAATGACGCTATAGAGGCTATCACACCTCAGCGTGTTATCAAATGGATAGACTCACGCTTCGAGCCACTCCCCGAGGAGGAGCGTGGCGATGTAAACTATGACCTTATCCGTGCTACGGTAAACCTCACAGCAGCGGCAATCCTTATCTCTATAGGTACGCAGTTGAAGTTGCCACTATCAACAACATATGTGGTGTTTATGGTCTCTATGGGTACATCTCTTGCAGACCGTGCGTGGGGTCGTGAGTCGGCAGTATACCGCATCACAGGCGTCACAACGGTGATTATGGGATGGTTTATCACCGCCGTGGGAGGCTTCATCATCGCTCTCGCCGTAACCCTCGCACTCGTATACGGAGGTCAGATTGCCATCATAGGCATCACACTCCTCTGCGTGGGACTTATCATCAAGAGCAACGTCTCAGGAAAGAAGAAGGCCGAGAAGGTAGAGGAGTCTGCGGTGCAGATGATTGGCGATGCCCTCAAGCAGAGCCCCGAGGAGGCACTCATAACATACACCGAGCACGTATGCGCCTCTATGGAGAAGGTTACGATGATCTACGACCGTACCATAGTTGCCGTATTCAAGGAAAACCGCAAGGTGCTCCGCGATATGGTGCGTGAGGCCGAGGATTTCTACCACTCTACACGTCAGCAGAAGTACGAACTCCTCCCTATGCTCCGCAACCTCCAGGATAGCGATGTCAACACCGGACACTACTATGTTCAGGTGGTAGACTACATCTCCGAGACCAGCAAGGCACTCCTGCATATCACACGCCCTTGCTACAAGCACGTTGACAACAACCACACAGGACTCTCCAAAGAGCAGGTCTTCGACCTTAAGCGTATCAACGACCGTGTGGAGGAGATTTTTGGTGAGATTAACACTATGCTCCGCACCCGCTCTTTCGACTCTATGGAGAAGATTCTCACTATGCGTGACGAGATGTTCGACCTCATCGACGAGGTTATGCAGAATCAGTTACGCCGTCTCCGTGACACCGGCGGCTCGTCATCTGCGAATATGCTCTTCTTCAATATCCTCACCGAGACGAAGACTATGGTGCTCCACTCGAGGAATATTATGAAGTCTTTGGAGCACTTCATCCAGTAATTTTCGATTTGTATAGGGCATCTTTGTCCCATCCCAAGCAAAATATCGTGGGCTGTACGCATAGGTACTATCCCACGATATTTCTTTTTGTGATAGAACAAATCTGCTCCTCTAAAATCAAAAATTTGCTCCTGTATGTCATCCTGAGCGGAGTGCAACGGAGTCGAAGGATCTCCTCGCGATTTTTTTTATACCTTTGCGGCTTGTTACGTAGTAAAATGTCCGAATGTGGTATGCTTTGGACTTTTTACGACAGGGTGTAGAAGGAAAATTTAGATAAAATGAAGAATAGAGATTACGCCTATCGAGGTTGGGTGTTGGTGCTGGCCGTTATTTTGGCGATGGGAGGTTTGAGTTTTGTGCCATCGTTCAAGGTCTTTGGCTTGACAACTAAACCTATGGATTTACTCTCGGACTTGCGCGAAAAGAGCGAAGTCGAGGCTGAGTCAGATGCAACAAGCTACGATGCAAACTTTGCACTTCTCGAGCAGGAGCTCGAGGCTGCACAAACTGCAACTGCCGACTCGTTGCAGAAGGTGGCACCTGT
>JAFOCZ010000063.1 GCA_017380955.1 Alistipes sp. | reverse complement strand
TGGCTCGGTGTATACCTCCACGCCAACGGTGTCACCCAGAATCTTCAACTGGTCGATAGCCGCAGGGCGGTATACGTCACAGGCTACGAGCAGCACCTTACGATTCTTCTTGGTCTTGAGCAACGATGCGAACTTACCCGAGAATGTTGTCTTACCCGAACCCTGAAGACCGGCGATAAGAACTACAGCAGGGTCACCCTCGAGTTTAACGTCTGTTGCTGTGCCACCCATCAACTGTGCCAACTCATCGCGCACAATCTTGGTCATCATCTGACCCGGCTTCACAGCCGTAAGCACATCCTGACCCAATGCCTTGCGCTTTACCTCGTCGGTAAATGTCTTGGCAACCTTGTAACTAACATCGGCATCGATAAGTGCACGACGTATCTCCTTAAGAGTCTCGGCAACGTTAATCTCCGTAATGCGACCCTCGCCCTTCAAGATTTTAAACGAGCGTTCGAGTTTCTCGGTTAGATTTTCAAACATAGTATATCTCTCTTTAATTATTTCTTTGTTAAGGTGTGCAAAGTTATAGAATATATCTTAATTTTCCAACTTAATCACATCATTATACCAATTTGTCTGCTTCCAGCCATAAGGATAAGCCTTCGATGGGGCAGATGTAGTAATGCCGGTGTAGACATCGAGGTTAATAGGGTATGTGCCATATGTGCCATACGCAGAGTAGAAACTGCTGAGCGTGAAGGTGGCAATGATGGCGCTGTCGAATGCCTCATTGAAGTGCGCTAAGGCATCCTCATCCGTAGCCACAACACGCACCCACTGACCAAAGTCATAGAAGTGGTGTGGTGTCTGACCCTCATATGTCTGCAACTCCTTAACGTTGTATTCATCCGTTGCGCTCTCCATAACCTCCTTTGTTGCCTCGGCAAGGCTCTCCACCTGTGAGCAATCGTAGAGTGTTACCGAGCCGCAACGCGAACTACCTACATACTCATCACGATAGTATTTGTAGTAACTCTCCGCAGCACCCTCATAATCTGTTGTCGTGCCATATTCATTAAATAGGTATGGCAACGTGCGGTGGTATGGGAATCCCTTACCCATAATCTCGCAAGGCGATGCTATGATGTAGTTTGCCGAGTTACGAAGGTCATATATAGCCTCAATGTTCGACATAAAGCAAGCATCGAAGAGTATGTAGTCGAGTGCCACGCCCGAGCGCTCAATACCCTCTGCCAACTCTGGGATGTTTACACGCACATTATCCTCGCCGAAGGCACGAGTCTCCTCAGCGCCTACCGCTGGAATCCAAGGGTTGATCTCAGTGCTCAATGCTGCTGCCGAGGCAGAGATGTCCTTGCCATTATTATTCAAAATCTCGCGGAGTATCCATCCTTGGCCGTGACCTGCGAAGACAATACCATAGCGCTCCGCTGGTGCATACTTCGCCATTGCTGCTATATGCTGGCCAATCTTCTCGGGGGTTATGATGCTTGTCGAGAGTGTAATCTCCTCGAGACGACGCTCTTTGCAATCCATCTCGGCATAGTCGTAGTATAACTCACCGATGTATGCGCTGTTCTTAGACTCCTGGCGGAAGAATATCACGCGGTTGTTGTTGCCTAAGATACCTGTCTCAATAGCCAGTGCCGCATCCTCGAGGTTGGTCTTGAAGAAGCGACTGAGGCTTATGCCGAAGAAGTAGAACATCAGCGTGTGCTTGGCGGTCTCGGGTGCTTTGCTCCACTGTGTGAGGGTTACCTCTGTGGGAGTATACTGCGATGCCTTAACCTTTATCTTTGCGGTGCGATAGCCTTCGCTGCCGTCAAACTCCTCCACACTAACGCTTATCACACCACTCTGCGATGCATCTACGGATGTTACCCACTCCGCATCGCACGATGCCGAGACGCTTATAACCTCATCCTTAAGGGTGTTTGCTACGGTGTAGCGAATCTCTACTGTCTGCTTCTCATACGAGCACTCTGCGCTCTTGATGTCAAGAGGGTAGAGGGTCTCGGGAGTCTGTGGTGTGCACGATGAGAATAGTGCAAGAGCGATTATCGAAACTATTGTATATGCTATGTGTCTCATTTGTAGTGGTAAAAATTTTGGCAAAGATACGCAAAAATCTTCTAATTTGCCAATCTGCCTCTCTTAGTTGTACTCTTGTGGCTGAAGACCATTAATCTGCCAGGTGCGATCACGCTTGATGGTTACGTCATCGGGTTTGTTGCGGTATACACGACTATAGTCGAAGTAGAAACCCTTGATGCCATCCTGCTTGCGCATCAGTGGCACAAACTCCGTGGTGCGGCTTATGATGCGTGCCTCGCCATAGGTGTAGCCCTTCGATGCTACCATATCGTAGGCGTGCGAGAACATAAGTATGTGCCACGCATCGCCCTCCTTGAGTCCTGTGCCCGACATCTCTATGGCGCTGAGTATGCCATTCAGGTGGTCGAAATACAACTTCTCGCGATGTGGGTCGTCCAAACAACCATATGCATATGCTAACATATTTAGCATCTTGGGGTTGAACGGGTCTACCTCCATAGCCTCCAAACCTCGCTCTATGAGTGCCTCGAGTTGCCATACCGTGGGGCGCTCGGGGTCTATATCTGCCATAATGGTGAGCATAGAGTCCAGTGCTGTGTTCTCGGCAAACGGCTTGTACTGCTCCTGGTATAGAAAGCCGTAGTATAAGTAGTAATACTCCAACTCGCTGAGAGACTCCGTGCCGAGACGATACTTAAGCATCAGGTTTGTGTAGTAGTAGGGTGATGCGGTGCTCAAGGTCTTGGCAAGGATATCATCCTCGTTGGGAACGATAACCTCGCGCTCCTGTGCCGATAGTGCGGTTGTTGTCATCACCGCCACCACCACAAAGGCTATAAACAATCTCTTTATTCGATTCATAATATAGGTTTTACCCCAATAACGTACTCGCTACTTCAAATCGTATCTCTCTATGGCGCTCTTGATATCCGCCACCAAAGCCTCGCTGCCCTCGACAAGAGGCAGACGCACATCACGACGTGTGAGACCCATAGCCTCGGTCATAACCTTGATGCTTGTCGGGTTTCCCTCGCGGAAGATGAGCGTTAATGGCTCTGTGAACTGCTCCGCCATCTGCTTCTCGGCGCTCTCGATATCTCCATCCATAGCCTTGTGGATGCAGTGGCAGAAGGTCTCGGGAAAGGCATTTGCCGCTACTGAGATAACACCCACACCGCCGCGCTTTATCAACTCCACGGTGATGCCATCATCGCCCGAGATAACCAGAAAGTTCTCAGGTTTGCCGTCTATAATGCGCTGCATCTGCTCTATATCGCCCGATGCCTCCTTCACGGCAACAATCTTATCAGTGGCGTGAGCCAGACGTAGTGTGGTCTCGGCAGTCATATTCACACCTGTGCGACCAGGTACGTTGTAGACAATCACAGGTACTGGCGATGCCTCGGCAACAGCCATATAGTGGCGGTAGATACCCTCTTGTGATGGTTTGTTGTAGTATGGCACTACGCTGAGTATCGCCACACACTTCGACAAATCGAATGAGCGCAACTGTGCCACGAGGTCTGCGGTGTTGTTGCTTCCCATACCTGCTACAATCGGCACACGCTCTGCGGTGCGCTCCACGATGAAGTCAAGTACCTCCTGACGCTCCTTGAGCGATAGTGTTGCGGTCTCGGCTGTAGAGCCAAGAGCAACGATATAATCTACACCACCCTCGATAACGTGGTCCACCATACGCGCCAAAGCCTCGTAGTCCACCTCGAAGTTGTTGAAAGGGGTTATAAGCGCTACACCTACACCCTTAATCTTATCTTGTATCATAATGCTAAATGTTATTCGTTGTTATTAAAATAGTGTACCCTGTACAGGTGTCTCATCAACTCTCTTTACCTCGGTCTCTGCGGTAACCTCGGACGAGGTTTGTGGGGCATCGCTTATGAGTGCCATAAACTCCTCCAAAGAGAGAATCGTAACACCTAACTTCTCGGCCTTCTGACGCTTCGCAGGACCCATATTATCGCCAGCGACTATGAAGTCCACATTTGCCGATACCGCAGCGAGGTTTCTGCCTCCGTGTTGCTCTACCATAGCCTTCATATCATCGCGCGAGTAACCAGGGAATTTTCCCGATACCACCACGCTCTTACCCTCCAAGGCATTCGACGCTCGCACCTTCTCCTTAATCTCGAGTTGCACGCCAGCCTCACGCAGACGCTCTATGATGCGCTTGTTCTGCTCCGATGCAAAGTAGTCGACGATGCTCTCGGCAATCTTCGCACCTACCTCCTCAGCCTCGCTCAACTCCTCGAGTGTAGCAACGGCAATAGCATCCAAAGTTCGGAAGTGCTCAGCGAGATACTTTGCCGTGGTCTCACCGACATAGCGGATGCCCAAGGCAAAGAGCAGACGCTCAAAAGGTACATCCTTCGAGCGACGTACACCCTCCAGGATATTTGCCGCCGACTTCTCGCCAAGGCGTGGGAGAGCAGCCAACTGATGACCATCAAGGAAGTATATATCTGATATGTCGCGTATCAAACCATTCTCCCATAGCAACTCCACAGTCTCGCCACCCAAGCCCTCGATGTCCATCGCCTTACGCTTCACGAAGTGCTCAATGCGACCAATAATCTGAGGTTTGCAATTGTTGCTATTGGGGCAGAAGTGCTTTGCCTCGCCCTCCACACGCACCAATGGTGTTCCGCACTCGGGGCATACGGTGATATACTCCATAGGCTTGCTATCAGCACCTCGTGCCTCCATATCTACGCCCGTAATCTTGGGGATAATCTCACCGCCCTTCTCCACATACACCATATCGCCGATGCGGATGTCGAGAGCCGCAATCTGGTCGGCATTGTGTATCGATGCACGTTTTACGATAGTGCCTGCCAATAGCACAGGGTCGAGATTGGCAACAGGCGTCACCGCTCCCGTACGACCTACCTGGAAGTCTACGCTCAGCATCTTTGTGAGAGCCTTCTCAGCCTGGAACTTATACGCCACAGCCCATCGTGGTGACTTTGCCGTAGAGCCCAGACTGCGCTGGTCGTTGTAGTTGTTAACCTTTATAACGATGCCATCCGTAGCATATGGCAACCTCTTGCGCTCGGTATCCCAATGTGCTATGAATGCCTCTATCTCCTCACGAGAGTGGCATATCGCCGTATGCTCCGATATCTTGAAACCCCAACTGCGTGCCGCCTCGAGGTTTTGCCAATGGTTATCATATGGGAGGTCGTTGCCCGCCAACTGATAGAGTGTGCAGTCCAGACCACGCTGCGCCACCTGTGCCGAAGATTGCAACTTGAGAGTTCCTGCTGCGGCATTTCGAGGGTTGGCAAGGAGCGCCTCACCAGCAGCCTCACGCTCGGCATTCAGCCTGTCAAACGATGCGTAGGGCATAATAATCTCACCACGAATCTCAAATAACTCGGGGTAACCCTCGCCGGCGAGTTTCAGCGGTATTGAGCCTATGGTGCGCACGTTGTTGGTGACATCGTCGCCACGCTTGCCGTCGCCGCGTGTCACAGCCCTCGCCAATGCGCCATTCTCATATGTTAGAGATATCGCCGTGCCATCAAACTTCAACTCCACGACAAACTCCACCTCGCCTATCTCCCTTATGATACGGTCTACCCACTCACCCAACTCCTCTGAAGAGTAGGTGTTTGAGAGCGACATCATCGGGAAACGATGCTCCACACTCTGAAATTCCGTGCTCAGGTCGCTACCCACACGCTTGGTAGGAGAGTTTACATCGGCCTCCTCGGGGTATCGTGCCTCGAGATCCTGGAGTTCGCGCAGCAGTGCATCAAACTCCATATCCGAAATCTCGGGGTTGTTCTCCACATAGTATTTTTTGTTGTGATGCTCGAGTGTTGCCTCCAACTCACGCATTCGCTGTATCTCTTCAATTCGTGTCATAATTCCCTTATGCGCATAATATCGTGTAAAGTTACACAAATTGTTTGGAACAACGAAGAATTTTAGAAAAAATAAAAAAAATATTACGCTATGTTTGCATATTATCAAAATGTCGCTACATTTGCGGAAAATTTTTCAACCAATCGAGGGTTTCGATGGTCGATGAGTAATGTAAAACCCGATACATTTATAATAGATTTATGGCTAAAGAGAATTCGAAGAGACGACTGATTACAAGTTATCACAACCTGACACCAGAGCAGCAGGCAGAGGTGACAGCACTTTACCCTCAGGGATTTAGCGAGATTATGACTCGTTACGACAAGCCAGATGGCACATTCTTCTACACCGTGCCATACGAGACTGAGGATACCTACTATATGGTCAAGATTGATGTTAAGATTGACGATGGTCAGGATGATGACAACGACGGATACTACGATGATGACGACTTGAAGGGTGCAGATGAGTTGGCAGATCAGCCATCGGATGATCCAGCGGACGACGAAATGTAGAATTTCTTGAGATAAGGCAGCATCTGCTGCCGCTAACAAAAAACGCCACCAATAGGATGTACGCCAAGTACTACCTATCGGTGGCGTTTTTGCCGATCGTTGCATCTACTACCTTCTATCAAGAAATTCGGAGTGCTGCATCGCTATGATATTATTCTGCCATTTGGCGAATCTCTATGAACGAGAAGGCATCGCCTCCTGCAACCTGGAACTCAACGAAGCCCTCGCGTGGCATTTGGGTGTTGTTCTTCTTAACCGTTATCACCAACTCATTTTCTCGGCCCTCTGGAATCTCTACTCTAAACCACGAGGCCTCGATTATTCGGCCATCCTCCGTAGGGTCATAGTATCTACTTTTTTGTATTGTCCCATTGTCGTTAGCCACATACTCACCAGCATAGCAAAGCCATAGACAATCGTAGTTTAGCGCCACGGAGCTCTCAGTGCCACCTTCAGCGTCGAACGTAAGCACCGACTTATCCATCTCTATAAGTTCCCAGTCACCCTCGATGTATTCAGGATAGTAAGTGAAATCTTTGTCGTACTCGCTCATATACGCCTCGTGGTCATACTTCTTGAAATCAACGTAGAAGTATCCCCAATCGGCATTTTTCGTGCTGGGTTCATTCATAATCTGACCCTTGAGGATAGCAATTCTGCTATCTACATACAACACCTCGGCACAACTGTCGTCGACGCGCTCCAAGCCCCACATATTTGTGTAGAGCATATTAGTCTCGGCATCGTAACGCCAGTAGCGGTTTCTATAGCCTTTCTCGTCGTACTCATACTCGGGGAATCTGTTCTCCTCAAGATTCTCATTGGGGAAGTAACCCCATATGCCATGTGTACGACAATAACCGTTATCCATCATTATCAACGTACGGTTGTTGCGATCCCAGTTTCCTGAGGGGAGATTCCATATCATCTCGCCATCTTTAGAACCATACATACCGATATCGCCATAACTGCATCTCGATGCCGTACCCTCGCTATCGTTACCATAGTAGAATACCTTGTTCTCGAGATGCCATAGGAATAGATTGTCATCCACCTCAATACCCAAGGCGCACACATCATCCATAAACTTTAGGCGTGCATCCACCTCTTTCTCCTCGACTGGTGGGATGACCTCTTGTGGATTCTCATTGTGGCACGCAGCAACACCAATTGCCGCGATTGCCAATAGTAAATAAAGTCGTTTCATAGTAGTAAATTTATGGTTAAACATTATATATAGTCTCTGCTTCTATCACAAAATTACCAACTCAAAAGTTTTCC
>JAFOCZ010000062.1 GCA_017380955.1 Alistipes sp. | reverse complement strand
TGGGTATCTACCGCTGGAATATCCATTGAGGGCTGTGCTTGATAGTATCAATCAGTATCAGTAAGCTGTTATCCCAATGGTAGATTGCCACAGAATTGCATAGAACGTATAACGTATCAGTGATGTCTATTGATGCAATTCTTCGCAATGACGAAGTTTAATATGCGTCGCAGACACCACACTTTTCAGTTTTCACTTTTCACTTTTAACCTTTCACTTTATCCGTCTCCCCATCAATCCCCATTCCCAAATCATCTCGCAGAGATGACACATTACTAATTACTAATTCCTCACTACTAATTCATAAAAAATTCTTATCTTTGCGCATATTATTAACCAATGTACACTGCTATGAAACAGATTTTGGAGATAGCATACAACCACTACAACGCCATCGAGGAGTTGCCCACGGCAGATTGTGAGTTGGTACGCGAGGCCGAGGAGGCGACAAAAAATGCAAACGCACCATACTCAAACTTCCACGTTGGCGCTGCCGCAAGACTCAAGAGCGGTCGCACGTTACACGCCTCAAACTTCGAGAGCGAGGTATACCCTGCGGGGTTATGCGCCGAGCGCTCGTTGCTCTTCTACCTCGAGTCGAACTATGCCGATGACCCTATAGAGGCACTCGCCATAGCCTCCGACCCCTCGGAGCGAGAGTGTTATCCTTGTGGTCAGTGCCGACAGGTGATTGTGGATGTGGAGCGTAGGCAGAAGAGCCCTATACGTGTTATAATGTCGGGAGCAGGAACAGCCACAGTTCTCGACTCAGCAGAGATGTTACTACCTTTTACGTTTAAATTGTAATATGTTTACTATCAACGATATACTCTATGAGGACAACCACCTCATAGTAGTCAACAAGCACGCTGGAGACCTCGTGCAGAGCGACCCTGATGGCACAGAGGCCATAGAGGATCAGATTAAGGCGATGATAAAGATTCGCGACCACAAGCCCGGAGCGGTATACCTCGGTGTGGTGCACCGCATAGACCGCCCTGTGAGTGGCGCTGTGGTGTTTGCAAAGACCTCGAAGGCACTGACACGCCTCAACGAGATGATTCGTGAGCAGAAGATAAAGAAGACATACTGGGCTGTGACCGAGAGCCGTCCTAACGACGAGGAGGGAACACTGCACCACTGGATAGTGCGCAACGCCAAAACCAACCGCTCACACGCACACCAGCGCCCTAAGGGTGATGGCAAGGAGGCGATTTTGGACTATCGTGTGTTGGGCGCTTCGACAAACTACACACTCGTGGAGGTGGACCTCAAGACGGGTCGTCACCATCAGATTCGTGCGCAGTTGTCGGCGGTGGGATGTGTCATAAAGGGTGACTTGAAGTATGGCGCTAAGCGTTCGAATAAGGATGGAAGCATCTCGCTACACTCACGACGTGTGGAGTTTGCGCACCCTGTAGGGGGTAAGACGCTGAGCATCACAGCGCCTGTGCCTAACGAGAGTCTTTGGAAGTTCTTCGAGGAGGCACAGCAATGAGACTTCTGATACAGCGTGTCACGGAGGCACGATGCCATATCGGAGGCGAGGTATTCTCCGAGATTGGCAAGGGATTGGTGGTGTTGGTGGGCGTTGGCAACGACGAGACCGACGAGGATATAGCGTGGCTCACGAAGAAGGTTGTGCAGTTGCGCATCTTCGACGACGAGGCGGGGGTTATGAATCTCTCGGTGGAGGATATCGCTGGCGAGGTGATGATAGTGAGTCAGTTCACGCTCCACGCCCTCACGAAGAAGGGTAACCGCCCATCGTGGATAAAGGCTGCTCCCGAGGCGGTGTCGAAGCCTCTGTATGAGCAGTTTGTGCGCAGTGTGGAGGCGGCGTTGGGGCGCAGTGTCGCTACGGGAGAGTTTGGTGCGGATATGAAGATAGAACTCACCAACGACGGCCCTGTGACAATATGGATAGATTCTAAAAATAGAGAGTAATGAGATATTTTTTGGCTATGTGTGCAGCGCTTCTCGCGGTGGTAGGTTGCACGAAGGATAGCGCATTTGTATGTAACATCGTGGATACGGAGGTGGAGAGCGTGGGTAAGGATTATGTGGTCCTATGTGCCACCATAAACGCCTCGGATTATGCTAAGGTAGAGCGTGTTGGCTTTATGATTAAGGACAACACTATGAGCGACTGGGAGAGTCACACCGCGGAGCGTGGTCGTGAGATATCACTGCGCATAGAGGGTCTCAAGGCGAGCACCAAGTATGAGTATCGCGCCTTTGTGAATGCCGTGGGCGACATATGGACCAAGGGCGATAGTTTCACAACCCTCAGCAAAGAGACCCCAACACCAAACCCCGAGCCTACACCAGAGCCTGACCCTACACCCGAGCCTGACCCTACGCCATCGGGAGGTAAGACATATCGCAGTTGCTGGTATGAGTTGCCTATAGAGTATGACAGCGATGCCGATGGTCGTGATGATGAGAACTCTACGTACTACTATGCTCACCACCTATGTGCCGGTGGCGAGAAGAATGCGCAGCGTAATGGCTCGGCGC
>JAFOCZ010000061.1 GCA_017380955.1 Alistipes sp. | reverse complement strand
TATGCGTGCCGGACGTTTCGATAGACAGATAGAGGTGGGTCTACCCGATGTTAAGGAGCGTCAGGCAATCTTCGACGTTCACCTTCGTAAGTTGCGCCTCAGCGACCGCCTCGACAGGGAGTTCCTCGCCAAGCAGACACCGGGATTTGCCGGTGCGGACATCGCCAACGTATGTAACGAGGCAGCGCTCATCGCAGCGCGTCACGATAAGGATGTTGTGGAGCAGGAGGACTTCCTCGCAGCCATAGACCGCATCGTGGGAGGCTTGGAGCGCAGGAATATGCCTATGACCTCTACGGAGCGCCGCAGCACGGCAATCCACGAGTCGGGACACGCCACGGTTATGTGGCGCCTGGAGCACTGCGACCCAGTATTGAAGGTTACCATCATACCTCGTGGTCGCTCGTTGGGTGCTACGTGGTACTTGCCCGAGGAGCGTGTAAACCACAATGTGGAGCACTTCCACCATAAGTTGGCAGGGTTGGTCGCAGGACGTGTTGCCGAGCAGATGCTTATGGGTGTCACATCCACAGGTGCTCTCAACGACCTCGAGCGCACCACAAAGACAGCATATGCTATGGTGGCCTATTATGGTATGAGTGAGCGTGTTGGCAACGTTAGTTTCTACGATGTGTCGGGTGGCGATGCCTTCAAGAAGCCATTCTCGGAGCATACGGCAGTGGTCATCGACGAGGAGGTACGCCGCATTGTTGACGATGCTGTAGCCTTGGCACGCAACATCGTGGAGTCGGAGCGTGAGAACATCGAGCGTATGGCGGATATGTTGTTGGAGAAGGAGACCATCTTCTCCGAAGACATCGAGACCATCCTCGGCACGCCAGCGCAGAAGCGAGGTGACGCAGTGAGTAATGAGTAATTAGTAATTAGTAATGGTGTCGCCCTTAGGGGCGATTTAAAATGGGGATTGATAGGGACTAATAGGGATAAATGGGGAACTACCCATAACTACCCATAACTCCCCATCTCTACCCATAACTACCCCAAAAAAAACAAACCCCCAAAAACCAAACCCCCAACCAAAAACAAACCAACCTATGACAGAGAAAATACGAAATCTTTTGGTGCGTGCCGCAAGTGGCGTGGTGCTCCTGGGCGTGGTCCTCGGCGCTGCCTTTGTGGGATACCTGGGCTTCGCAGCACTGCTGATACTCATCACCGCTGTCGGCGTGTGGGAGTTCTACAACCTCGCCAAGGCTAAGGGCACAGAGCCTCAGCGATGTTTGGGCATCGTGGCAAGTGTTATGCTTGTTACCGCTGCTTCAGGCTTCGGCGCATACTGCTATGACCTTAATAACGCGGCTACTCTCACCATCGCCGATGCTTCGCTCGTGGCGCTCTTCGTGGTTATGGCGCTGATGTTTGTCGTGGAGGTATTTCGTGCCAAGCCATCGCCAATACTCAACATCGCCACCACTATTATGGGCGTTGTCTATGTCGCTGTGCCTATGGCTATTATGTGCTTCGTGCCAGCCTTCGCAAGTGGCTACGATAAGGTGTGGAATCCGTGGGTGTTCCTCTGCTATCTGTTCTTGGTGTGGGGCAACGATGTCTTTGCATACCTGGTAGGCATCAGCATCGGCAAGCATAAGATGTGTGAGCGCCTCTCGCCCAAGAAGTCGTGGGAGGGATTCTTCGGCGGTGTCATAGGCTCATTGGCTATGGGAGCGCTTGGCGCATACATCGTCGAGGGCAACTACATTATGTGGATAGGCTTGGCATTGGTGGTGTCGCTATCGAGTGTCGTTGGTGACTTGGCAGAGTCTATGTTCAAGCGCGATGCAGGTGTCAAGGA
The DNA here is from genome assembly GCA_017380955.1 of Alistipes sp. Classification (GTDB taxonomy): domain Bacteria; phylum Bacteroidota; class Bacteroidia; order Bacteroidales; family Rikenellaceae; genus Alistipes. The sequence continues at coordinate 9,292 of JAFOCZ010000061.1, read as the reverse complement.
CTCGGGAGCGTTCATCCCTGGTCACGGTGGTATGCTCGACCGCTTCGACGCCCTTATCTTCTCTGCGCCGTTTGCCTTCCTATACCTTTTTATCGCGAATATATTCCTAACAGCATAGAATACTAACCTAAAAAACTATACTTATGAAAATCAACAAAGAGGGTTATATCATCATCGGCACTACAGGTGCTATCTTCTTGGCTATATGGCTGTTGGTCTACTTCTTCATCGACACTCCGAGCCTCTATCCGTGGGTTGTAGCAGCGTTGTTGGCTGTGTTGTGGTTTTTCGTTGCCGCATTCTTCCGCGAGCCACGCCGTGTGCAGATTCACGATGACGAACTCATCTTCTCACCTTGCGATGGTCGTGTTGTCGTAACGGAGGTTGTAAATGCCGACGAGTACCTCGAGGGCGAGATGATGCAGATATCTATCTTTATGTCCGTTACTAATGTCCACGTCAACTGGACTCCTGTTGCTGGCGAGGTGGAGTATTTCAAGCACCACCACGGCCGTTTCCTCGTTGCTTGGCACCCTAAGTCATCCACCGAGAACGAGCGCACCACAACTGTCATCCGCCTCAAGAATGGCTGTAAGGTCCTTATGCGCCAGATTGCAGGCTTCGTGGCACGCCGCATCGTCAACTACGTAAAGCCTGGCGATGTCTTGGAGCAGAATAGCGTGTTGGGCTTCATCAAGTTTGGCTCGCGCATCGACTTGCTCATCCCTAAGGATGCGGAGTTGTTCGTAGAGATTGGTGACCCTGTCATCGGCTCGCAGACGCCTATCGCGCGCCTAAAGCGTAAGTAATACCTTATATATACTATGGGTGAGAAGATTCTGAAGGGCTTCGTGACGCTCCTTGTGGTGGGTGTTGTGGCGGCTTCGATGTGGTATCTGTCGGATATCGTCATCTACGTCGTAGCCTCTGCGGTGCTGTCGCTTGTTGGGCGACCTATGGTTGTCTACCTTCAGCGCCTGAAGGTCGCAGGGCGTAACGTCCCTATCACCCTCGCTGCGGCCATCACACTGGTGGTTATGTGGGTTGTCGCAGGAGGCTTGTTGGCTCTGTTCCTGCCTCTGCTCTTCGATAAGGTCAACACCCTCACCTCTATGAATTGGGATGGTGTCACCGCCGTTGTCGAGCAGTCACTATCGCGTGTGGAGCATACTTTGGAGCGCACCTTCGCCGTCGAGGTGTCGGATATCGGCGCTACGTTCAAGGAGTTTGTCCTCGGCCTTGTGAATGTCGACTATGTCAAGACCTTCGCGAGCATCGTCGCCGTTGTCAAGAACTTCGGCATCGCCTTCTTCTCCATCTCGTTCATCACCTTCTACTTTATGAAGGAGGATGGACTCTTCTACCGCCTCGTGACACTCTTCTTCCCCGACCGCTATCGCAAGAATGTCATCAACGCCCTCGACTCCATCACCACACTCCTATCACGATACTTCGGTGGTCTTTTGGTCGAGAGCCTCATCCTTATGGTTGTCATCGCCGTGGCTATGCTCCTCTTTGGTATGTCCTCGAGCGACGCACTTATCATAGGCCTCATTATGGGTATCTTCAATGTTATCCCCTATGCAGGACCTGTCATCGGCGCATTCCTGTCGTTGTGCATCGCCGTCATATCACCCATAGATGGCGATATGCTGCATACCGCCGTGGTGCTCTGCGCCACTATTATGAGCGTTAAGGTCGTCGATGACTTCATCATCCAGCCTACGGTATACTCCGACCGTGTCCAGGCACATCCCCTCGAGGTGTTCCTCTGCATCCTCATCGCGGGCTCTGTGGCAGGGGTGTGGGGTATGCTCCTGGCAATACCTTTATATACTGTGCTCAGGGTCTTCGCTCGCGAGTTCTTCTCGGAGTATAGCCTGGTGCAGAAACTAACAAGCCAAATGACCGAATAATGATAGTAGAGATTGAATCGGAGGTTATCCACGGTCGTAAGATAGGTCGCGCTTTGGGCTATCCTACGGCAAATATGAGCCTCGAAGGTTATGAAGATATAGAGCGTGGTGTCTACCGCTCCGAGGTGGATATCGATGGTGTAGCATACTGCGCAATGTCCAACGTTGGCATCCGCCCCTCTGTGGGTGGCAAGGAGTTGCTGCTCGAGACCCACGTCTTGGGCTACTCTGGCGACTTATACGGCAGGGTGCTCCGTGTCCGCTTGGTTGAGAAGTTACGCGATGAGAAGCGCTTTGCCTCCATCAGCGACCTGAAGAAGCAACTCACGAGAGATTATGAGTATATCTCGCGCTTCACACGAGGTGAAAAGTGAAAGGTGAAAGGTGAAAGGTGAAAAGTAAGGTATATATTAATTAGTAGTGAGTAATTAGTAATTAGTAGTGGGTCATCTCTTCGAGATGATATTGAGACTCGACTATGTCATTCTGAGCGAAGTGAAACGAAGTCGAAGAATCTCCTCGCTATGTGTTCGTTGTCAGCGGTGCGCCCTACGAGGAGATCCCTCGGCAGGCTCGGGATGACATTTATAGTTTACTGGGTAGTTATGGGTAGTTATGGGTAGTTATGGGTAGTTATGGGTATTTCCCTATCTCTCCCCATTTATCCCTATCAATCCCCATAAATTAAAGCCTCGCAGAGACCTTACCTTTCACCTTTCACTTTTCACTTTGTAATCGCCTCGCAGAGGCGACCCTATTACTAATTACTCATTACTCATTACTAATTCCTCTCTCCCCACTCCCGTCTCTCGATGCTCACCCCTGCGGCAGCGACAATGCGTCGTGAGTGGTGCATACACAACTCCTCGATGGTCGTAGGGCGGAAGTAGAAGGCTGGCGATGCTGGTATTACCACCGCTCCGGCCTCCGTCAGCGTTGTCATATTACGCAGATGTATCAGCGAGTAGGGTGCTTCGCGCACCACGACAACCACTCTTCTGCGCTCCTTGAGCATCACATCCGCAGCACGCTCTATGAGTCTCTCGGATACTCCCGAGGCTATGCGTGCCACACATCCCATCGACGCAGGTACCACAATCATAGCATCCCACTGTGCCGAGCCACTTGCCACCGATGCCCACATATCGTTGTTGTCCATCGGCGTTATACGCTCCGACGTTGGCAATGCTACGCCCTCCGCCTCCAACACATCGGGGGCGTGCGTGCTACGCAGGAGCGCTATCTCCTCCACATCACGGCTCTCGAGGAGCAACTCCAGCACCTGACGGGCATATATCGCGCCACTGGCTCCCGTTACGGCAACAATAACCTTCATATCCTAAAGTTCCAAGATTTTACACTCCAACCCCATCTCACGTGCCTTACGCAACAATGCTGGCAACACGTAGGAGGTGTTTTTAAACGATTTCGCGCTGTCGTGCAGCGATATGATATCTCCGCCCCGCAAGCCTCGGATAGTCTCTCTGAGGCACTTCTTAGGCGTAAGGTAGACGTTGTAGTCTCGCGACAACACATTCCACATCACTATGCGGTAACGCTGCGCTATACGCTGCAACTGCGCACGTGTTACACGGGCATAGGGAGGTCGGAACAACTCGGTGTGGAGCATATCTCCTGCAAGGTCCACATCCGCGATGTAGTCCTCTGTGGTCATCGCCCAGCCCTTCTGATGCGAGTATGTGTGGTTGCCGATTTTGTGCCCTTTGTCGAGAATCATCTGGTAGAGGTCGGGGTACAACTCCACATTCTTACCCAGCACGAAGAATGTAGCCTTGGCATCATAACGGTCGAGGGTGTGGAGTATCCACTCCGTGACACCCGGCGTAGGACCGTCGTCAAATGTTAGGTATATGCCCTCGCTATCGTCGATGCTCCATACCACATTAGGGAACATCCACCTCAGTAGTTTTCCTGGTTTGACTCTCATAATCGCAATGAATGAAGTACAAAATTAACTTTTTTTTCCGAAATCGAAAAATATCGCTAACTTTGTATGTATATTGCTTTTGTTTTGCTAATCTAAATATCAACGCTATGAAACGCTTTATAATGCTCTGGGCCCTTGTGGCAATGTTTTTGGGTGGTTGCACCGTCAAGCCTGCCCCTGCTAAGAAGAATACCGCAGGACAACCCTACGATGTTGTCGTTGTCTGCGCCGAGGATGTGTGGCGCGGCGATTTGTCGTATGCCCTCTGCGACCTTTTGGAGGAGCCTCTGCCGGGTCTCACACGCCCCCAGGGTCACTTCAACATCGTCAAGCACGTCACCCCTGAGCGTGCCTCAAACATCGATAAGATGTATCCTAACCTCGTTGTCGTGAGCGTCAACCCTGCAGTGTCGGAGACCACATATGCGCTCTCCAAAAACCTCTACGCACGCCCACAGAGCGTCATAACCCTCACAGCACCTACCGAAGCCTCTGCCATAGAGTTCGTGGAGGCTAATGCCGCAACCTTGCGCGAGGAGTTGGAGCGTGGCGAGCGTAACAATAGCAACAACTACTACGCCCAAAACCCTGCTACGTTGCTTATGGCCGACTTCGAGGAGCATATGGGTGTTGAGATGCTCATCCCTGCCAACTTCTTCAAGGCCACCACACGTGAGAAGGAGTTGCTGTGGTACATCCGCGATTACCCCTCACGCGCACAGTATATCTTTGCCTTCAGGATGCCTTGCGACCCATCGCTCGGCCAGGATATGCAGGCTCTGTCGGCTCTTGGTGCTATGGATACTATGTTCTCAACCATCTCGAGCAAGGGCGCTGATGGCTCATATATGCGCATCAGTAGTGAGCCTCAGTCTATGCACATCACCTATGATGTAGAGATAAATGGCCGCCGCTGGACGGAGATGCGAGGCTGGTGGGAGGTGGCCAACGACTTTATGGGCGGTCCTTTTGTCGCCTATGCCAATGTCGATGTGGATAAGCAGGAGACTCTTGTCATCGCCTTTGGTCTCTATGCACCCGAAGATCCCCAGCGCAACCTCCTCAAAGAACTCGAACACCTCATCTACACTGTTAAGTGAAAAGTGAAAGGTTAAAGGTGAAAAGTGTGGTGCGCTTCGCGCGAGTTTTATTGTGAGTTAAGATATGTTTTAATGGGTTACAATGAGTGCATATTACCTCATCGTAACCCATTTTAACACAGCGTCGCAGACGCCTTACTTTTCAGTTTTCACTTTTCCCATTTAACCTACCTATCAAACGCCTGGGCTTTGAGGGCGATGCCTTCGCCATCGGGGGTGACAAGGATTACACCCGACTCCTCGCGTGTGATGTGTCCTATGACATCCACCAAGCCCAGTTGCATAACCTTCTCCTGCATATCCAAGGGCACTGTGAATAACAACTCGTGGTCCTCACCGCCGTTGAGGGCAGCAATAACAGGGTCTATGTGCATCTCTTCGGCAAGGTTTGTCGTCTGCTGCGCAATAGGGATACGCTCGAGGTAGATGCGTGCTCCGCACTGCGATGCGCGGCATATCTGCCTGAGGTCCGATGCCAAACCATCCGAGAGGTCAATCATCGCAGTAGGGCGTATGCCATTCTCTGCCAGTGCGTTGATGATGTTCTGTCGTGCGCGAGGCTTGAGGTAGCGCTCCAGGAGATACTCATAACCACCAAACTGTGGCTCAGGATTCTCAACACCCTTCAGCACACGCTTCTCACGCTCCAGGAGGTGGAGTCCCATATATGCTGCTCCGAGGTTCGACGATATGCAGATGAGGTCGTGCTCCTTGGCTCCCGAGCGGTATACCACATCCTCCTTCTTAGCACGTCCCGTAGCCGTGATGGTTATCACCAAGCCATTCATAGAGGCTGTGGTGTCACCACCCACCAAGTCCACGCCCAACTCCTCGCAGGCGTGCTCCATACCCTCATACAACGCGTCGAGGGCCTCCACGCCAATCTTCGCCGAGATGCCGAGTGCCACGACCACCTGCTCAGGTTTCGCGTTCATCGCGAGGATGTCGTTCACGCCACGCACTATAGCCTTGTAGCCGAGGTGCTTGAGAGGGAAGTAACTGAGGTCGAAGTCTATGCCCTCGGTCATCATATCTGTTGTGAGGAGCATCACCTCCTCGCCGAGGTCTATCACCGCAGCGTCGTCACCCGCAGCAAGCAGTGTTGTGGTGTTGCGTCTCTTGAGGCGCGCTGTGAGGCGGTCAATAAGTCCGAACTCGCCCAAAGAGGCTATCTCTGTAACTTTTTTTGTCTCCATAAATAGCGATATTAAATTTTTTGCAAAAATATCGTTTTGATTGGATATTTGCAAAAAAAAATATATCTTTGCGACAAATTTTTTTCGCAGAACAACTACAAAAAACTAAATAAAAATGTTGAATATTATACTTTTCGGTGCGCCTGGATGCGGTAAGGGTACTCAGGCAGCGCGTTTGGCGGAGCACTACGACTTGTATCATATATCTACAGGCGAGGTTATCCGCTCGGAGATTAAGCGTGGTACAGAGTTGGGTAAGAGTATGGAGGGTTACATCTCACGCGGTGAGTTGGCTCCTGACTCTATCGTTGTGGAGATGGTTCGCGACTTTATGCGCACTCACAACGATAAAGGTGCAATCTTCGACGGTTTCCCCCGTACAACAGCACAGGCAGAGATTTTCGACACTATGCTCGCAGAGATCGGTGCAAAGGTCGATGTAATGGTATTTATGGATGTTCCTGAGGAGGAGTTGGTGCGCCGCATCTTGTTGCGTGGTAAGGACTCTGGCCGTCAGGACGATAGTTCTGAGGATGTCATCCGCAACCGTATTGAGGTATACCGCCAGCAGACAGAGGTTGTTGCCGACCACTACACCAAGCAGGGTAAGTATGAGGCAATCAACGGTCTTGGCACTATGGACGAGGTCTTCGCTCGTTTGACCGAGGCTATCGACTCAAAGAGATAAAAATTTCACCCTCGGGTGATAGAAAATAGTACGACGAGCAATCTTGATATATAAAACAGTCGAGATTGCTCGTTTTGTATAGTATGATTAGAAGAGAGTTAAAATACATTGTTATTGCGCTTGTGATGGTTGTGAGTTTCTTCCCGACCATTAGCGCAAGAGGCTATCGTGTGGCGGATGTGCAGAATGTGCAGATTGCCGACCGTACACGCTTTGTATCAAACCCAGATGGTATCTTAAGTGCCGCGGCGCAGGCTTCGCTCGACTCGTTGTGTTACTCGCTTAAGGAGCGAGGCATTGCCGAGGTGGCTATTGTTGCGGTGAAGGATATCGAGCCACGAGATATGGTTACCTTCTCGCAGGAGCTGTTCGAGAAGTGGGGCGTGGGCGATGATAAGTTGGATAACGGCCTTGGCGTCTTGTTTGTCGAGGATATGCGCGAGATACGCTTCCATACGGGCTATGGTGTGGAGGGCGTGCTGACCGATGCTATGTGCCGCCGTCTGCAGCAAGAGTATATGGTGCCACACTTCCGCGATGGTGACTACTCCGAGGGTATGGTCGAGGGTATGATGGCTGTGGAGAGGCTTCTTACAGAGGGTGAACTCCCCGTTGCCGAGGATGACGACAAGGAGGCCATGTTGCTTGCCTTGGCGTGGGTGATAGTGGTGCTTATTTTGCCTATCACAGCGCTTGTCATATACGAGTATCGCCGCACAAGGTGTCCCCACTGCAAGAGACATAAACTTATGGTTATCAAGAGCGAGAAGATGCACCTCTCGACAGGTGTGGTGCTCATAGTCGAGACTCTCAAGTGCGCAAACTGCCAGAAGGAGCATATCCGACAGCGTCGCGATAACAACCCAACAGGTGGCGGTGGTGGAATCCTCTTCTTCCCATCAGGCGGAGGCTCTAATGGTGGTGGCTTCGGCGGTGGCGGCTTCGGTGGCGGCTTCGGCGGAGGTAGTTTCGGCGGTGGCGGCGGAGGCTCAAGTTGGTAATCGATAGAATAGATATAAACCAAAAAAATATAGATTATGAAGAACAGAACATTATGGATTGTACTTGGCGTAGTTGCTGTAGTTGTGGTGTGGGTGGTATCGAGTTACAACACCCTTGTAGGTAAGCAGGAGAGGGTATCCGAGGCGTGGGCAAATGTGGAGACTGTATATCAGCGTCGTGCCGACCTCATCCCCAACCTTGTTGCAACGGTGAAGGGCTATGCCGCACACGAGCAGGAGACGTTGCAGGCTGTGACTTCGGCACGTGCTAATGCCACAGCGCTCTCTATTGACCCCTCTACATCTACTCCCGAGCAGGTGGCAGCGTGGATGAAGGCACAGAACGAGGTAGGCTCGGCATTGGGACGCCTCATCGCCATCTCGGAGAGTTACCCCGACCTCAAGGCGAGTCAGAATTTCCTTGAGTTGCAGACACAACTTGAGGGCACAGAGAACCGCATCTCTACCGAGCGTAACAAGTACAACGAGAGGGTACGAGGCTTCAATGTCTCTATCCGTCGCTTCCCCACAAACCTCATAGCAGGCATCTTTGGCTTCGAGAAGATGGCGTTGTTTGAGGCCGAGGAGGGCGCAAATGTTGCTCCTGTGGTGGAGTTTTAACATAGTATGCTTGATGGGTGGTAAGGACTCTGGCCGTCAGGACGACAGTTCTGAGGATGTCATCCGCAACCGTATTGAGATATACCGCCAGCAGACAGAGGTTGTTGCCGACCACTACACCAAGCAGGGTAAGTATGAGGCAATCAACGGTCTTGGCACTATGGACGAGGTCTTCGAGCGCCTCACAGTGGCTATCGACGCACGCCGCTAAGCTATCATTTGGTCATCACAACGAGCAATCTTTAGGGGTTGCTCGTTTTTTTTAGTGAGTAGTGAGTAATTAGTAATTAGTAATGTGTCGCTCCGTTGGAGCGATTATGGGATGGGTAGTTATGGGTAGAGATGGGTAGTTATGGGTAGTTATGGGTAGTTATGGGTATTTCCCTATCTCTCCCCATCAATCCCTATCAATCCCCAACCCAAAATCATCTCGAAGAGATGACAAGATTACTAATTACTCATTACTCTTTACTAATTATCATTTTTTTTTGTATATTTGCAAAGTATAATATATTTGTGATTATGACAATACTAACCAAAAGCGCTACAATACTCCTCATGCTTTTGCTCACCGCAACGGCAAGCATAGCGCAGGTCAACGAGCCTGAGAAGGGTAAGGAGCAGAAGCCTACCGAGGAGTGGGTGAAGATGACCCCCCAGGAGTATATCTACAAGTGGCGACACATTGCCATCGACCATATGGAGACCTATGGCATCCCTGCGAGCATCACTATGGGTCAGGCAATCCTCGAGTCGGGATTTGGCAATGGCTACCTCGCGCGTGTGGCAAACAACCACTTCTGCATAAAGTGCAAGTCTACG
>JAFOCZ010000060.1 GCA_017380955.1 Alistipes sp. | reverse complement strand
GTTCGCTGCGCCAACGTGGGTATCTACCGCTGCGATATCCATTGAGGGCTGTGCTTAATCAGTATCAGCGAAGTGGTTTACACAAAGGTAGATTGCCACAGAATTGCATAGACCAAGTACAGTATCAGGAAGGTCAACGGATGCAATTCTTCGCACTGACGTTTTTTTTAATCTGCGCTCCGCGCTCCTTACTTTTCACCTTTCACTTTTCACCTTTCACCTTAAAAAAAAGGCGCTCGACCGAAGCCAAGCGCCATAGCAAACCGTATGCAGCGGATTACATCATACCGCCCATACCGCCACCCGCAGAGGCAAGAGTCTGAAGTGGGCTATCCTCCTTCTTCTCAGCCAATACACACTCGGTGGTGAGGAACATAGAGGCGATAGACGCAGCGTTCTCCAAAGCCACGCGTGACACCTTCGTTGGGTCGATGATACCCGCAGCAAGCATATCCTCATACTTGTCGTCACGAGCGTTGTAGCCGAAAGCACCAGAGCCCTCCTTAACCTTGTTGACAACAACAGAGCCCTCGCCGCCAGCGTTAGCGACAATCTGACGCAATGGCTCCTCGATAGCGCGCTTAACGATCTGGATACCAGTGGTCTGGTCGTCGTTCTCGCCCTTCATACCCTCGAGGCACTCCACAGCACGGATATAGGCAACACCACCACCAGGAACGATACCCTCCTCGACAGCAGCACGTGTGGCAGCCAAAGCATCGTCAACACGATCCTTCTTCTCCTTCATCTCAACCTCGGTAGCAGCACCTACGTACAACACTGCAACGCCACCTGCCAACTTTGCCAAGCGCTCCTGCAACTTCTCGCGGTCGTAGTCCGAAGATGCGTTCTCGATAGAGGCACGAATCTGCTGAACACGCGCAGCGATAGCATCCTTAGAGCCAGCGCCATCAACGATAGTGGTATTCTCCTTGTTCAAGGTCACCTTCTCGGCAGTACCCAACGCCTCGAGACCTGCATCCTCCATCTTCATACCCTTGTCGGTAGAGATTACAGTAGCACCTGTGAGGGTTGCGATATCCTCCAACATCTCCTTACGACGGTCACCGAAGCCTGGAGCCTTGCAAGCCGCAATCTTCAACGTACCACGCAACTTGTTGACAACCAATGCCGACAACGCCTCGCCATCTACATCCTCGGCGATGATGAGCAACGAGCGGCCACTCTGCGCCACAGGCTCGAGGATACCCATAATCTCCTTCATAGTAGAGATCTTCTTGTCGGTGATGAGGATAAATGGCTTGTCGAGTTGTGCCTCCATCTTCTCGGTGTCGGTGATGAAGTATGCCGAGATGTAGCCACGGTCGAACTGCATACCCTCAACAACATCTACGTGAGTCTCGGTACCCTTAGCCTCCTCAACGGTGATAACACCCTCGTTGTTAACCTTAGCCATAGCCTCGGCGATGAGTTTACCAATCTTGCTATCGTTGTTCGCAGAGATTGTTGCCACCTGCTCAATCTTGTCGAAGTCTGAGCCAACAACCTGGCTCTGAGCCTTCAACGACTCCACAACCTTTGCCACCGCAGCGTCGATACCGCGCTTGAGATCCATAGGGTTAGCACCAGCAGTTACGTTCTTGATACCCACCGAGATGAGCGACTGCGCAAGCACCGTAGCCGTTGTTGTGCCATCACCAGCATCGTCGTTGGTCTTTGACGCTACCTCGCGCACCATCTGCGCACCCATATTGGCAAATACATCCTCCAACTCTACCTCCTTAGCCACTGTTACACCATCCTTGGTTACGTGTGGCGCACCAAACTTCTTGTCGATGATGACATTGCGACCCTTAGGGCCGAGAGTCACCTTCACAGCATTGCATAGCGCGTCGACACCCTCCTTCAAGAGTTCGCGAGCCTCTACGTTATATTTAATCTCCTTAGCCATATTTCCTATTGTTGTTTATGTTTGTTACTCTATCACTGCGATGATATCTGCCTGCTTCATAACGAGATATGTCTCACCCTCGTAGTTCAACTCCGCACCGGCATACTTGCCATACATCACGGTATCGCCAACCTTAACCTCCATCTTCACCTCTGCGGTGCCAGGGCCTACTGCGATAACCTTACCCATAAGGGGCTTCTCCTTAGCGGTGTCAGGGATGAAGAGACCTCCTGCGGTCTTCTCCTCTGCCGGATTGGGCATCACCAATACACGGTCTGAAAGTGGTCTTACTGCCATAGTCATTATAGTTTTTTAAGTTTTACGTTAATTTCTGTTTTGTGTGAGCAACGGCAATCACTATGCCAAAGCCACAACTATGCCAAATTTGTGCAAATATAGTGACAAAATGTCATAGTTGTCACCAAAAACCCACGAAAAAGAGAACAGGGTGTCACGAAATCGCAACACCCTGACCCGTTTTACTTATGAGAAAAATGTATATCTTGCATAAATAGCCTATAACAACGTCTTAATATCCACGGCGTAGAGCGCCACGGTCTCGTCGTAGTCATACTTTGTGAAATCGGCGTAGAAGTAGATGTAGTCGCATCTGTCGTAATACTCCAATATAGCACCCTTGAGTATTGCGCACTCCGCATCGGCATACAACACCTTAGCCTCATCGCTAACCTTACCATCCTCGTAGCGCGTCACAAGCACATTGCGCTCAGCGTCATACTCCCACGTAAAGGCTTTGTAACACTCATCACCACCGCCTAAGCCAATGAATTCGTTATAGAGCACACAGTGACGACCCTCGCCACCATCCATAAACAACAACATCGATGGTATTGTCGCCTCCAAACCCAAACCACCTATCTCCCTGGGAGTTTGGTAGTAGTATCGGTCTTTGTAGTAAATATACATTCCTGGGCTGCCATATGAGCATCCCGAAGCATCACCCTCCTCATCACGACCAGCATAGAACACACTGCTCTTTAGTGCTGCCAAGAACGCCTCATCATCCACCTCTGCTGCCTTACGCTCCTTAGCCAAAATCTCCTGAAGACGCAGGTCATTATCCTCATCTACAAGATAATAACTGCTTTCGGGATTCTCAGGCTCCTCGGGCTGAGGAGTTGGCGTCTCGCTCTTGCCACACGCCACACACATCACCAACGCACCCAACAAAAGAAGTAAATTTTTCATAATCGCATTAGTTTAAAAATTCACCCATCGCCTCATTGCCAGGAGTAGAATACTTTGCCTCAGCCTCACCTCTATCGATATCATCGAAATATACGGTATAAAGCGCATAACAACCATCTGCTACGCCGCCTAAATTACCCTTCAATATTGCAGTATCATCCGAATAATAAACAACCTCCAACAAGTAATTATTTAATGTTGCACCATATGCCTTGTCTACAGTAACAGCAAGCGTATTAGCATCATACTCATAACTCCACTCTCCATCAAAAT
>JAFOCZ010000059.1 GCA_017380955.1 Alistipes sp. | reverse complement strand
TTTTGGTTGCTGATGAAGAGGGATGCTATTGCATCAACAAGGCTGAGGCATCTGCATCGGCGAGCGAGGTGACCGAGATGACTAAAACGGTATGGAATAAGATGGTGAGCATCACAGCAGAGTATTTTCCTATGCTCCTGCTCCTTACTGTGCCATTCCTCTCATTCTCAATCCGTGTGGGACAGCGCCGCAGTAAGATTCCTGGCATCAACCACTTCATCTTTGCACTGCACTACACTGCATTCTTGGAGTTCTTAATGATAGTCATCTTCTTGCTCCACCTGACCATTGCCCCACCAATCAATGTTATGGAGTGGTTTGTAATCATAAGCACCTGCAGTTACCTCACTGTTGCCTTCCACACGGTATACCCCAGCACCTGGGTTAAGAGCCTTGTGAAGGCGCTGCTTACAAGCACCATCTATACAACAATCTTGCTGTTGATATTCATAGCGATATGCATCGTCGCTTGCTTTGTCACAGCCATAGAACTTGCTTTGTCACAGCCATAGAAATGGTTTAAATTAACATTTTAGCACATAATATTTTATGAGAAAACTTTTGATGATTGTCTCATTGTGTATGATGACAATGGCAACTTGCTTTGCGCAAACCCCAGCCGCTGTACAGGCGAAGATTGACGCAATAATGAAGAAGTTTGAGGACACCAAGGGAGTGGAGAGTACTACCGTGGCGCGAGGCTCAGGCTTGGGTCTTGTGAAGATGATGCTCAGCGCCGAGAGCGGCAGCGATTTCACCAAGGGTGTTACCAAGATTAACATCATCGAGTATAGCGAGGCATCACAGGCAACGTGCGACGCTCTGCACAAGGAGTTCGAGGGCTTCAAGACACTGCTTGATGATATCACCGATGAGGATGACCAGAAGGATCACACCTACTTCGCAAGTTATGGTAATATAAACGTAGATGAGAGAACTATGTCGGATCTTATCCTGATTATGGAGGATAAGGAGTCGAAGATGTTCCTGCACTTGGCAGGCAAGATAAAGATTGACAACTTGTAATCCTCCACGCCGCGTAAAACCCTACTGAATAAAGAGATAAACCTTTTACACCTGGTATTACTATGGTAAAAATAATGAGGATAGTGTGTTTCGTGGTGCTTATGTCCATCGCATCGGTGGCATTTGCACAGGATACACCTCAAACTACTACACCTGCAGCAAACGAGCGTCCCAAGGTAGGACTCGTTCTGTCGGGTGGTGGTGCAAAAGGCGCTGCACACATCGGTGTTCTCAAGTACATCGAGGAGATGGGTATTCCTATTGACTACATCGCCGGCACAAGTATGGGATCTATCGTGGGCGGTATGCACGCCTTGGGATACTCGTCGGAGGAGATTCTCGACATCATCAGCAATGTAGACTGGGACAGACTCATCAGCAATCAGGTAGACCGCCAGAGAGTATCGTATGCCAAGAAGACGGAGAGTAAGTCTCAGGTGGTAACCATCCCATTCTCGTTTGGCGCTGATGCCAGCGACATCCGTTCACGCTCGTTCAAGAACTCACTACCCTCAGGTATTGTGTCGGGCGACAACCTTATCAACCTCTTCAACTCGTTGTCGGTGGGATACTCCGACCCTATAGACTTCAACGACCTGCCTATCCCATTCCTCTGCATCGCCACGAATGTTTTAAATGGTAAGGGCGACATATTGGACAAGGGTCTCTTCTCAAAGTCGCTGAGGGCCTCTATGGCGATTCCTATCTTGTTCGACCCTGTGAAGATTGACGAGACGTTGTATGCCGATGGTGGTCTGGTGAATAACTTCCCTGCGGAGCAGTGTAGGGCTATGGGCGCTGATTATGTCATCGGCGTGAGTATGTCTCCCGGCTTGGAGAGCGACCCTAACAACCTATCGTCGCTATTCTCGCAGGTGAAGCAGTTGAAGGAGATTATCACCGATAAGGAGTTTGAGAACTACCACAACCTCTGCGACATCTTCATAAGCCCCGACTTGAAGGGCGTCGGTATGTTGAGTTTCAATGCCGAGAGTGTGGCACGCATCACCGAGAGTGGCTACGAGGCTGCTTCGAAGTTGGAGGATGAGTTTAAGGCTCTTAAGGAGATTCTCGACGCAGCGACTACCGCAGATAGCGCTCCAAAGTCGCACAACACCAAGAAGGCTATTAATATCCTGAAGGATAAGGTGTTGATTACAGGCATCGAGATGTCGGGCGTAGAGAAGGATATCGAGAAGTGGGTACGCCGCAGATGCACCGTAAAGGTTGGAGACTGTGTCTGCAAGAACGACATCGACGAGTCGGTATCGTTGTACTACGGCACGGGTAACTACTCAAGTATCACATACACCCTCCACAAGGATCACACCTCGGAGGATGGTTATATCCTCAACTTCAAGTTTATCGAGAATCCTCCCCACGACTTTGGCGCAGGCTTGCGATTCGACTCCGAGGATATGCTTTCGGTGTTGTTGCATATGGGTATCAACAGCAACCGTATGAGTGGCTTGAAGGCTGATATCAGCACCAAGTTGGGCGGTAACCAGTGGGTGGATGCCAACCTATCGTTTGGTCATATGCTCTACCCTCGCGTAAACTTCGCCTACAACTTCCGAAATTCGGAACTTGACGCTTATGATATGGATGAGTTGGTGATGAATATGAAGTTCTTGCAGCACCGATTCAGAGTATACCTCTCGGAGAACTACTCACGCACCGTGAGCCTCGGCGCAGGCTTGGAGGTGGAGTTCATAACCCCACGAAAGGTTATGTATAAGCATTACGAGGCTCTCGACCAGGACACCAAGGCTGTGAACACCATTGGCTCATTTGCTTATCTCCACTACGACAACCTCAACAAGGCAAGTTTCCCTACGCGCGGCATCTTGGGTAAGGTGGACTTCACGTGGAAGGATATGATCTTCAACTCCAAGGGCACTAACACCTTAGCATATGGCTCTGTGGTCTTTGGCATAGAGGGTTATATACCTATCATCGAGGATAGAGTTGTGATGACACCACACCTCTACGGCAGTTTCCTCTTTGGCGCGGGAGCATCTAATGGCACGTCGAAGAGTTGGAATTCGGTGTTTGATGGTCCTGTACCTGCCTACCCATCTATGAACAACGTCATTGGTGGTGCTGAGATGGGCAGATATATCGACCAGCAACTTCCGTTCATCGGCGTGAATAACATCTCGTTGGCATTCAACAATGTTGCTGTTGCGAGGTTAGACATCCGCACCCGTATCTTCAAGAGCCACTACATTACGGCTATTGTGAACTATGCTCGCTCAAGTATCGACATAAACAACTTCTTCAAGGAAAATGACGCTCTGGTTTGGGGTCAGCAGTATGGTTATAACGCATCGAACTGGTGGGGTGCTGGCATCAGATACTCTATCGACACGAAGATAGGCCCACTGAGTTTCGATATCAGTTCTTCGAACATATCGAGAAAGGTAAACCTCTACTTCAACCTTGGACACTACTTTTAGCAGATACAAACATTAACTTATTTATACATTATTAAACTAACAATCAATTTTATGAAAAAGTCAACATTAAGACTTGTACTTATGTTCACAGCGCTTCTTCTTGCGTCGTGTGTAAAGAAAGAGTACATCACAATCGAGTCAACTCCTGAGGAGCCAAAGGATGAGAGCACTTACACCATTATGATGTATGGTTGCGGTGGCGGTGACCTCGACTACTTTATGGCTACAAACATCCAGGAGGCGTTGCTCACTGGCTCTACAGACCGTGTTAAGTTCACAGGTCAGATTAAGTTCTCACAGGCATTTCAGCAGTATAAGGATGAGGGTGCTGCCGGCACACAGCGTTTCATCGTAGGTTCTGAGCCTATCAGTTGGTACTGGCCAGAGGAGGAACTCTCTTCTGACCTCGCACTCTACGACCCACAGACCTTGACCAACTTCATCAACTGGAGTAAGGAGAAGTGCCCTGCTGACGAGTATATCCTTCTTCTCTGGAACCACGGTGGTGCTTGGGCTCCTTATGACGATGGTGGCGTAGAGCCTGTGTTAGGAAGCCGCGGCGTTATCTATGACGACGTTATGGATGGTCAGCCAGGTCTCTCTCTCAATGCTCTGGTAGAGGGTATTCAGAAATCTGGTACTAAGATGAAGATGATCTACTACGATGCTTGCCTTATGGGTATGGTAGAGATCTTGTCTGAACTTACAGATTGCGCTGACTATGTTTTGGGTGCAAGCCACATTACTCCAGGTATGGGTGGCGACTACGACTCACTCATCTACAACCTCAACAACTCTACAAACTTTGAGCAGGCTATCGAGAACTATAGCAAGGAGACTATGGCTCACTGGAATGGTTCTGGTATGCCATTGGATTTGATGTTGGTAGACCTCAGCAAGATGGATCAGTTGTTGAGCGTTGTTAAGGATTTCTCAACTATTTTGGCTGAGGTTGGTGAGATTGCAAATGAGAATAAGGAGCGTATTGAGAATGAAGACGAGAATATCGATCTTAATGATGCCTTCCTCACACTTATTTTCCAGGAGGCAATCAACAGCATATATTGGTATGACTCAAGCATCGTTGCTGATGATGCTGGTCTGACATTTAGACCATACCCATACTTCGATCTTCTCAACTTTGCTGAGATTCTCGCTGCTACCAACTATCCAAGCACCTACAATTCGAAGTTTATCTCTATTGCAAGCCGCTTGAATCGTGCTTTCAACGAGGCTATCGTTTTCAAAGCGCTCAGCAACAACCTCTATGGTATGAATCTCTCTATGGGTGTTGCTATTACTGACGCAACAGTTTGGAATAAGTATGGTTGGAATCAGGCATATCCATCTTTGAAGTTCGACCAGGCAACAGGCTGGAGCAACTGGGTATCAGAAAATAAATTCACCCCTACTGGCAACCCTAATCCAGATAGTTTCACAAACTCTTCTGAGAGCGAGCCAGAGAATGGCGACGAGGGCGAAGGCGAAGGCGATGACTCATACGGCGATGAGGAGGGTGACGACTCATACGGCGACGAGGAAGGTGGCGAGGAAGGTGGCGAGTTAAGCCAGCAGGATTTGATCTTCATCAAGTTGGTTCTCCAGATTATCAGCACCCGTAACTAAACTATAGACACAAACTACTATGAAGAGATTTTTGGTACTCGCTTTTGCACTATGTATGGCACTGGCTGTCAACGCTCAGGAACTTCCATACTCAAAGTATCTTGACTACAGCAAGCAGGAGTTCAGAGATAGCCAGTTTAAGTACAACAAGAAGACTAACTCTTGGACACTGTTCCGAGTAAGCGGCTTGGGCACAACCATCAACGTGTTGGCAATCCTTGTAGATGCCTACGAGGATATCCGCCCTTCACACAACGACTATAAGATCACCGTGCAGATGGGTCAGGACGACAAGGCTTCGGATGTAAGAGTTGTATTCTACAACGATGAGACCTACCACAAACTTCTTACCTTTATTATGGATAATGGCGAGAAGTTGTTGGAGACATCATCTGGAAAGCTCATCAAGCACCAGGCACTCTTCAACGGCTACAACCTCGAACTCAATATGGAGCAGCACATCGTGAGCCGCACCTCGGCACGCACCTTCGATCCTAAGGCCGTGAAGAATGTGGATGAGTCTTACAACGAGTATGAGTTTATCATCAAAACCGACGTGGCACCTTGGTCAAAGCGCATCGAGAAGCAGCTGATGAAGCAGGCTAAGCGCGATGCTAAGGGCAAGAAGAAGAGACACGTCGAGGATTTGATGTAAGAGAATCTATATGTTTAATTTATAAGAACAAAAAATGAAGAGACTATTTCTTATGTTGCTTATGGTAGCCGGCGCGACTTTCGCGTCGGCCCAGGCTACAGATACCTCTGTAACTGAGCAGCAGACAACATCCGAGGTTTTGTTGAGCGGACGAAATCCCGTAACCTCAAAGTGGACATACCTGTCTGGTACTGCAAAAATCGCAAGCCACTACCTCAACAATCAGGAGTATACAACAAAGGCTCTTTTAGGTATTGAGGCGAGCCACGGCCGCTTCTACCGCAAGTCGGAGCACGTGATGTGGAAACTCACTATGAGCCACGTGCGCTCTATGAACCGTAAGTTATTCCCTCTCGGTTTGTCGAACGCTGCACACACCTCGAAGATCTCAATGCAGAACTACGAGATTGACTACGCTACGTTCTACAACTGGACCTTCAACGACCGTTTGCAGATTCGCGTGGGTGGTTCGTTCAACCTCTACGGAGGCTTCCTCAAGGGTGATGATAATGCGGTAAACAACGTAATTACTGCAGATTTGCAGACTCAGTTGTTCGCACAGGCACAGATTCGCTATGGTTGGGATTTCAAGAAGTGGGGCTTGGACCTATATGCTAATGTCTCAATGCCGTTTATGGGCTTTATGACAGTTGATGAGAGATATGAGGGTATTTTAGAGTCAATTCGCCCTTCTGATTTTAACTTGAAGGAGCATACTCATTTTAAGTTCTCATCAATGCACAATCTACAGGGTGTAAACTATGAGCTAGGTATCGATTTTGCGCTTCGTTGCCTCGCAATCTCGCTCTCTTATGAGTCTACTAACCGCTGGTGGCATGCATACGAGTTGCAGAGCTACCGTAAATACTCTTTGTTCAAAATGGGTATATCTGTAGAACTATTTGGACATAAGGAGCGTAAGGCAAGCAATCGTCAATTTTAAACTAGAATCAGGCTATGAAAAAAATTATTATATCGCTACTGTTGGCTTCGATAGCTTTGGTGTCGTGCGAGAAGTACGAGACATATAAGGAGGTTAATAATGACTTCAAGGCTAATTTCGATGCATTTTGGAAGATGGTTGATGAGCAGTATTGCTACCTCGATTATAAGAATATCGATTGGGATGCTGTATACGACGAGATGCTCCCACGTGTAGAGGCTGCAAAGACCGAGCAGGAGTTCTTCAACGTGTTGGAGTCTTCGTTAGACTATCTTCGTGATGGCCATGTTTGGATGATTTCTCCATTCAAGACATATAGTTGTGATACATTTAAAATTGATGAGAATGGTGAGAAGTATCCCGAGAACTTCAATGCATCGGTTATTAGAGAAAACTATTTGAAGGAGCGATTTGTCACCATGGCTAGTGGTATTGTCTTTGGTGAGATTGAGCGCGATGGCCACAGTTACGCTTATATCTTCTACAAAGCTTTCGATAGTTTTTGGGAGGCTGCCGACTACAAGTATATAGAGCCTATTATTGAGCGTACAGAGGGTATTATCTTTGATATCCGTAATAATCCAGGTGGTAGTGGTGAGATAGGTCTAAACCTTGCTGGTAACTGGTTCGATGAGAAGACACACGTTGGCTACCATGCCATCAAAAATGGTAAGGGTCACAATGATTACTCGGAGTTGCAGGCTTTGTACTGCCGCCCAACAAGCCACAAGTGGTCTAATAAGAAGACTATGTTGCTAACAAACCGCGGTGTATACTCTACTGCAAACCTCTTCACTTGCGCCCTTAAGCATGCAAAGAATGTAACACAGATTGGCGGTATCTCAGGCGGTGGTGGCGCTATGCCTATGACACACTACCTTCCTAACGGTTGGTTGGTTGTGTTCCCAGCAAATATGTTGTTCGATGTAAACAAGCAGCATATCGAGAATGGTATCGCACCAGATATCGAGGTTACCTGCACCGACGAGGAATTCGACGCAGGTGTTGACGCCATCGTTGAGCGCGCCCTTACTGAGTTGATGAAGTAAGAGTTAAAGCCGTATAACTGTTAGGGCCTGTCTAACGATAATTGTTGGACAGACCCTTTATTAGTCAATAGAAAACACATATTATATATTATGAAAAAGATTATTGACATTTTCAACCCTGCGCTCCTTCGCAACGCTATGCTTATGGTGTTGGTGGTGGCATCGCTTGCTGCGTGCAAGAAGGATGCGCCTGTGAAGGTAGAGGAGGATGAGCCTACAATCGAAACGGAAGAGTATAGCATCCCTACCAAGGATACGCTTAATGTTGTGTCGGATTTACCTGCCTACATCCTACCATACAACTACCAGAACTTCGGTGCTGCATTGGTAAATCGTATGCAGAATCGCATTGCTGTGGTTGACGATGAGAATATTGATGATTTGGCGACAATGATTATCCATAGTTCTCATATTGAGAATATGATCGATGAGTGGCCTGTGGTGTTGATGCAGTTGCTCGTGGGTCGCAACATTATCATCGTAGAGCCTACGGTTAAAGATTTCAAACTATTCTGCAACATTATCACCCTGGTATATATCGAGATGAACAATTATGAGGAGGGTCGTGACCTTCTCAACGACATAGATATGATTCCCGGTGCTCGCCAAACGTTGGAGGCATTCTACGACTTGAGCAACGACCCATCGAAATTTGAGTCTATGTTCTTGATGGACACCGACGACAGCGGTATCTTCGCCGAGGCTATCGCCGTGCGTGGCAGCGACTTCCACATCGTCGACAGAATGACAGGCGTTGCCGAGACCGAGACCTCTTATGAGCAGATTGTTGATGATGAGGGTAACACAGAGCCTACCGATGCCCCTGAGGTTGAGGAGTCGAAACTCTCAAACACCATCACCGCCTACTCCTATGGTCTTTTTGCCGATATGTTCACCAAGTGGATTAACGAGCAGGAGAACTCTGTAGACCTCGATGAGGAGATTCTCAGCCGTGCTGCGGAGTCTCTCGGCACACGCGCCACAGAGACCCAGAAGCATAGTTTGCAGGATATCAGCAGCGTGCAGAAGATAGAGTACACCATCAGCGCCTCGTCACCATATAACCTCGGCCCAAAACTCCCTGTAACCGTGAAGTTTGAGATTTGCTCTATATATATGGAGGATGAGGATTGCGACTACTACTGCATCTATAAGAACATCTTGTCATACAACCAGGTGTTGGATTGCGGTCCTGCGGGCGATGCTAACAAGCGTAAGTGGCGCGAGGCTGACCACTTCGGTTTCTATGCCTACAACGCAGATGATTACTCTAAGGTGTGGACCAAGCATAAGTATTATGGACCTTTTATGCGTGACATCGAGGGTCGTAGCATCTGCCACGTACACAGCAATGAGTATGTCGATTCTTCGAAGAGCATCGTGGATATGCCTGATGCAGATGCCATAAAGAGCGTTGCTGGCGTTGTGGTGGAGAAATACTCACCAAAGAACAGCATCGGCAGCGTCGATAAGTCTGACGGCTTCAGTTATGGCTTCGACGGTGGTCTGTACCTCGCTCCAGAGCCATCTGTGAACTTGGGCTTCAGCGTAAGTTGGGATACATCTACATCTCAGACTATCGACGACTTGGAGATTGTTGCCTCTACGGCAGATGGTGTTCCTGAGTGGACATACGAGGGTCAGAATCTCCCTGATGCCTATTACAACCTCATCCTTGAGTGCTCACACTCCGAGGCTCCAACCATTATGCGCCGCGAGTGCGAGGTTGACCAGAGTTGGATATGGAAAGTTCCTAATCCTACAGGCTCATACCGTCTCTTCGACGAGACACAGATTACAACATCTGTTATGTGTCTCTACTACAGTTTCTTCGAGGCTACTGCGAACTTTGTCAACCAGGAGACTACCAAGCGTGTTAGTTTCTTGATGATGCCACCACCACGCAGCCAGCAGCGATGGATGATGGAGGTGTACCCATATAACGATGAGTTGAACGCTATGATTGCCACAACACACAGTCGCTATTGGAAGAAGGATGACCACGAGTTTGTGTTGAACGACACCACTGACGACAGCCGCATCTCTATTGAGCAGTTCATCAACGACTTCAAGCGAGATCTTAAGCAGAAGCGTCATACGTGGAAGAATCGTAACTTCAAGGGCACTTACACCTTCTCTTACTACATTCTCAACGATGACGAGGAAGAGGAGCCTATCACGTTCGACTTTGTCGTAGAGTAATTCCTAAAACAAATATGGGTTGGTCTCATCTGAGCCAACCCATATTTGCCTTTTAATCATTGCGTTATTATAAATGTTTTTCAATACCCTCCTCCATAACCGAGCGCACCACAATACTACCCTCCTTGACATCCTCGGGGATAGCCTCGCGGGTGATGACATTTATAGTTTACTGGGGACTAATAGGGATTGATGGGGATAAATGGGGAATACCCATCTCTACCCATAACTACCCATTCACTAAATTGCCTCGCAAGAGGCAAAACCTTTACTAATTACTCACTACTCCCTCAGCAAGGTATCTATAACCGAGATTACCATATCGTAGTCGTAGCCCAAGGAGAGGGCATAGCGTAGGAGTTTGCCACGACGCTCATAGTCGGTGGTGGCCTTGATGGTTGGTAGTTTGCGTTGTAGGCGTTTCTCGAGCATTGCGCGTTGGTCGTCACTCTCGAGCATCGCGAGGGTTTTGGCTACGATATCCTTCGATACACCTTTCTGGTAGAGGTTTTGCGCTATCTTACGCGCTCCCCACCCTGCCAACTGCGACTTCTCGCGAGTGTAGGCCTCGGCATAGCGAGCATCATCTATGAAGCGCATCTCCACCAACTTATCGAGCACACCCTGGCGCTCGGCAATGGGCACTCCCCACCTATACATCAGGCGCAGAGCATCGCCCGAGGATTTCTCGGCTTTGGAACATAGACGCATAAGGGCATTTAGTGCCTGCTCTGCGGTCTTGGTTTTAGGCTCGTGTGGCGTATCAAACTCCTCTACCCTATCTTTGCACATATCATTCTTGGTTTACCTCTGAAGTCCTCCCTAACTCTCACATCACCATAACCCTCCGCGCGGAGCATCGCACACATCTCCT
This sequence comes from Alistipes sp., assembly GCA_017380955.1. Taxonomy (GTDB): domain Bacteria; phylum Bacteroidota; class Bacteroidia; order Bacteroidales; family Rikenellaceae; genus Alistipes. The sequence goes on along the minus strand of JAFOCZ010000059.1, from coordinate 8,157 downwards.
CGACAAGATTCTCATAAATCTCAAAGTACAAGCCACCACCCTCACGAAGCATACGACGTGCGGTGTGGGCTATAGAGCGATAGAAGATAAGAGGGTCATTATCGGGCACAAAAAGAGCCATATGTGGCTCATAATCTACAACATTGGGGCGCATAAGAGAGATATCCTGCTCGGGGATATATGGTGGATTGGAGACCACAGCGTCGAACTTATCATCGAACAGCGTATCGAAATCGGCGAGGGCATCACCCTTCAAAAACTCCACATTGGGGGCATACTCCGCACCATTACGGCGTGCCACCGCGAGTACCGCATCCGAGATATCTATTGCCGAGACTTTAGAGTCCTTGACACTGCGCGCTACACCTATGGCGATACATCCCGAGCCTGTGCCGACATCGAGAATTCGGCTACCTGGTGCGCACTCCTCGGCCACCCACATCACCAACTCCTCGGTCTCGGGGCGTGGTATGAGCACAGCATCCGATACCTCCAACGTCATATCCATAAACTCGGCACTGCCGATGATATACTGCACAGGTTGCCAGCGCTTTAACTGTTCGACAATGGTATCCAAATCCTCGATAGTGACCTCCATATTTGGTTCAACAAGGATATCGTTACGCGATAAGCCACCCTTAGCCTCGAGCACCATCTCGGCAATCTGACGTGCCTCAATATTGTCATAGCACTCCCTGGCTGCGGTGCATAATATATTTAAAACCTCGCGACGTGATGCCATACTACCCCTCCCGAAGTCTTAGTTCTGCGAGCGACAATGCCACCATAGCCTCAACGACCACCTGTGCACGACGTGCTATGCAAGCATCGTGGCGACCTCCTACAACAAGCGGTGCTACCTCGCCACGCTCAAAATCATATGTTCGTTGCTCGAGGGATATGCTTGGTGTAGGCTTCACCGCCACACGCACCACAATATCGTTACCATTGGTGATACCACCATTCACACCGCCCTCGTTATTCGTGAGCGTTGCTCCCTCGGCATTAATAATCATATCGTTACGCTCCGAGCCACGCCTCTTAGCGCCCTCAAAGCCATCGCCAAACTCAACACCCTTAACACCAGGTACGGAGAAGAGCATATGGGCGATAACACTCTCGGCAGAGTCGAAGAATGGCTCACCCAAAGAGTATGGCACACCCGACACCCTGCACTCCACAACACCACCCACAGAGTCGTGTTGCCCTGCTGCCTCGGCGATGATAGCCTCAAACATAGCCTCATCCGCGCAGCCACCAACCTCCGTAAGGCGAGTCTCGAACTCCACACCGCGGAGTATCTGCTTTGCCACAACACCTGCAGCCACTAGCGCCACGGTCATACGTCCCGAGGCCATACCACCTCCCGAGATATCATAACCCTCGCCATACTTCCTGCGCTGCACAAGGTCGGCGTGCGAAGGGCGTGGATGGTGCTCAAAACGTGAGTAATCTCCCGAGCGGCGGTTGTTATTCCTAAACCTTATGGTCACAGCATCACCCGTAGTGCGACACTCCGCATCGAGACCCTCGATAATCGGAGTATCCTCCTCGCGGCGTGGCGTCTCACCGCGCAGTTGTGGTCGGCGGCGCTCCAAATCCGAGGCAAAGAGATTCTCGCTGAGGAGTATACCTGCAGGTACACCCTCCAACGTTATGCCCACCTCCCCGGCGTGCGACGCACCAAATATCGTGATACGCAGTATCTCACCAATACTATTATTCACAATCCCCTATCTTGAGTGATTCCAAATCCTCGAAAAACGAAGGATAACTCTTCGCGACACTCTCCCTGCCACGAATCACAACCTCCTCATCAACACGCAATGCAGTTATTGCCAACGACATCGCAATGCGGTGATCGTCGTGGGCATCTACCATCGCAGCCTTAGGCTCGCCACCCACAACACGCATAACATCCTCGTAGTAGTCCAACTCTATGTCGATACCCAACTTAGCATACTCGGCACGCAACGCCTCACCTCTATCGCTCTCCTTACCTCTTAGGCGCTTGATGCCCTTAATAGTTGAGACTCCCTCCGATGCTGCCGCCAACGCCACAAGCGCTGGGAACAAATCGGGACACTGCGTAGCGTCGAATTCGAAGGCCTCCAACGTGCGATGAGCCACGGTTATGGAGCGCTCCTCGATGATTAACGATGCTCCAGCACGCTCCAAAGCACGACATATCGCCGTATCGGCCTGTCGTGAGAGCGTAGATATATTATTTATGGTAACCTCACCAGCGATAGCCGCAGCGACCATTATAGATGCCGCAGCGCTCCAGTCGCTCTCTATGGTGTAGTCCACAGCCTCGTAACGCTGACCACCCTCTACATAGAACTGCGTGTAGTCACCCTCGTTGTACATAACCTCAACACCAAAACGCTCCAGCGTCTCGAGGGTCATATCGAGATATGGCGTAGATACAGCATCTCTAACCTCAATACTCGTATCACGCTCGGCACAAGGCAGTGCTATAAGCAATCCTGTTATAAACTGCGACGACATAGAGCCATCCACCACAACCTTACCGCCACGCATAGGACCACACACCTCTATAGGCAACCTGCCGCCACCATCACGCACCTCAACGCCCAACTCCTTCAGCGGCTCCACCATCATAGCCATAGGACGATGCAAGAGCGTACCCTCACCCTCGATGGTTATAGGCGCCGAGGCAAGGGCTGCTATGGGTGTGAAGAGACGTGCCGAGAGTCCCGACTCCCCGACATTAAGCACGTTGGTCTGCGGATTGAGACCACCCTCTATAATAAGTGTATTATCATCTATGATTTCGACCTTTGCGCCAAGACGCTCTATGGCGGCAATAGCCGAACGGGTATCGCGGCACAACTCTATGCCACGAAGTGTAGTGCGCCCCGAAGCAAGAAGAGCGGCAGCGAGCGCACGTTGTGCATAACTTTTAGAACAAGGCGGCGTTATAGTTCCGCGCAAACGATTCCCAAGAGGAACTGTACTATCATCCATATATCGTTGTGATTACAAATCTTCATTCTCATCCTCATCCTCTTCCTCCTCCGTAGGCTGGTGTACGTGACCCAAGGCACGCAACGCCTCCTCACGCTCACGCTCCTCCTTCTCGCGCTGCTGACGCTTCATCTGTGGCGATGTGCGCAACTCGAAGTTGCTACCGAGGTATACTTTACGCACCATCTCGTCGTTAGCCAAATCCTCGGCAGTACCAGTCTTAAGAATCTTACCCTCATAGAGAAGGTATGTACGGTCGGTAATGGCCAAGGTCTCGTCGACGTTGTGGTCGGTGATGATAACACCGATGTTTCTATCCTTAAGCGTTCCCACGATGCTCTGGATATCCTCCACAGCGATAGGGTCTACACCGGCAAAAGGCTCGTCGAGGAGGATGAACGATGGGTTGATGGCCACGGCACGCGCAATCTCGGTACGGCGACGCTCACCACCCGAGAGTTGGTTACCATAACTCTTACGCACCTTCGAGAGGCGGAACTCCTCGATAAGATTCTCGACACGCTCACGCTGATACTCCTTGGAGTAGTTTGTCATCTCCAACACCGCACGGATGTTATCCTCAACCGTAAGGTGGCGGAATACCGATGCCTCCTGTGCGAGGTATCCCACACCCATCTGCGCACGACGATACACAGGCAACTTGGTGATATCGGTCACCACACCCTCGTCATTCTCGAGGAATATACGTCCCTCGTTGGGTTTGATAAGACCTACAATCATATAGAAGGTCGTTGTCTTACCAGCGCCGTTTGGGCCCAGCAGACCCACAATCTCGCCCTGGTTAACGTCGATTGTCACGTGATTCACGACAGTGCGTGATTTATAGGATTTTACTAACTCGCTTGTGAATAGTCGCATCTTAGTGTCGCAATTTTTTTATAAGTTTTTTTGCAAAGTTATTACATTTTTACAAAAAAATATATTATATTTGGGTAAATTTTGATGATAACGATAAATTATGGACACTGAACAAGGCGTATTGTTACACGATAAACTACGCGAATACTTCGGATTTTCGTCGTTCAAAGGCAACCAGGAGGCTGTCATAAATAATGTCTTGGCGGGTAAGGATACATTTGTATTGATGCCAACAGGAGGTGGTAAATCGCTATGTTACCAACTCCCGGCACTCATTATGGATGGTGTTGCCATCGTCATATCGCCGCTCATTGCCCTGATGAAAAACCAGGTGGATGCTATGCGTACCTTCTCTACAGAGTCGGGTATCGCGCACTTCCTAAACTCGTCGCTCAACAAGTCGGCGATTGCGCAGGTGCGCCAGGATGTGTTGGAGGGTCGCACCAAGTTGCTATACTTCGCCCCTGAGTCGCTCACCAAGGAGGATAACATCGCCTTCTTGCGTAAGATTAAGATATCGTTCTATGCCATCGACGAGGCACACTGTATCTCGGAGTGGGGTCACGACTTCCGCCCTGAGTACCGCCGAATACGTCCTATTATTAATGATATAGGTACTGCACCGCTCATCGCCCTCACGGCAACAGCAACACCAAAGGTGCAGATGGACATCCAGAAAAACCTCGGTATGACCGACGCTACGATATTCCGTTCGTCGTTCAACCGCCCAAATCTATACTACGAGTTGCGCCCTAAGCACAACATCGACCACGACATCATCCGCTTCATAAAGCAGCACGAGGGTAAGAGTGGTATCATCTACTGCCTCAGCCGTAAGAAGGTGGAGGAGTTGGCAGAGTTGCTCATAGCAAACGGCATCAAGGCATTGGCATACCACGCAGGAATGGATGCCCAGACGCGTGCCGACAACCAGGATGCCTTCCTTCACGAGCGTGTGGATGTCATCGTGGCAACCATAGCCTTTGGTATGGGTATCGACAAGCCCGATGTGAGATATGTTATCCACTACGACATCCCTAAGTCGCTGGAGGGTTACTACCAGGAGACAGGTCGTGCAGGTCGTGATGGTGGCGAGGGTCACTGCTTGACATACTATAGTTATAAGGATATCCAGAAGTTGGAGAAGTTTATGCAGGGTAAGCCTGTTGCCGAGCAGGAAATTGGCAAACTTCTTCTGCTGGAGACTGTGTCGTATGCCGAGAGTTCTATGTGTCGTCGTAAGTCGCTGTTGCACTACTTTGGCGAGACATACGAGGAGGCAAACTGCGGCAACTGCGATAACTGCTGCAACCCTAAGCCAAAGGTGGAGGCTAAGCGCGAGATGAAACTTGCGTTGGAGATATTGGAGGAGATTGGCGATAAGTTCAAGATCGACCACCTTGTATCTATCCTTACGGGTAAGGTTACAGCACTTGTAAAGAGTTATAACCACCATAAGTTGGAGTCTTTTGGTGCAGGCGAGGAGAAGGATGCTGCATTCTGGAACGCCGTGATACGCCAGGCTCTTATTATGGGATTGGTGGATAAGAATATCGAGAACTATGGTCTTATCTCGGTTAACGAGCGCGGTAAGGCATTTATAGAGAGCCCTAAGGCGGTGACCATAACCCTCGACCACGACTACGACTCCGAGGATGAGGCTGCAGCAGGAGGCCCTATGAAGGGTAGCGGCGCTGCGGATGAGGAGTTGTTCGCGATGCTCAAGGATTTGCGTCGCTCGGTGGCCAAGAAGAACGACCTACCACCATATGTCATCTTCCAGGATCCATCGTTGGAGGATATGTCTATACAATACCCTATCACTATGGAGGAGTTGCAGACTATCTCGGGTGTGGGTGCTGGTAAGGCTCAGAAGTTTGGTGCGGAGTTCATAAAACTCATCAAGACATATGTCGAGGAGAAGGAGATTATCCGTCCTCAGGATTTGGTTGTTAAGGGTGTTGCCAACAAGTCAAACAACAAGATTTTCATCATCCAGTCTATAGACCGCAAGATGGACTTCGAGGATATCGCCCACGCGCGTAATCTCGATATGGATGAGTTGCTGAGCGAGATAGAGGCTATCGTGAACTCGGGAACACGTCTCGACATACAGTATTACCTCAACACCGTAATGGATAGAGATAAGGTTGATGACATCTACCTCTACTTCAAGGAGGATGCCGAGACCGACTCGTTGGAGGATGCTATCGAGGAACTCGGCTCGGAGTATAGCGAGGAGGAGATTCGTCTGGTGCGCATCAAGTTCATATCGGAGGTTGCTAACTAAATAGTGAGGTAAGATGACAGAAGTAAGAGCAAAGAAGGCGCTGGGACAGCACTTCCTCACCGACCTGAACATAGCACGTAAGATTGCGACATCGCTCTCGGGTGGCACTGCCGAGAATCCCGATAAGGTGTTGGAGGTTGGTTGTGGTATGGGTGTTCTCACTCAGTTTCTCCTCGAGAGAGAGGATATAGTGACCTATGGCGCAGAGATAGACAGCGAGTCTGTGGAGTATCTCCACGCCCACTACCCCGCTTTTGCCGAGCGTCTTACGGAGGGCGACTTCCTGAAGATGGACCTCGCTGCGACGTATGGCGATAGGCTGAAGATTATTGGTAACTTCCCATATAACATCTCATCGCAGATATTCTTCAAGGTATTAGAGAACAGAGACATAGTCCCCGAGTGTGTGGGTATGATACAGAAGGAGGTCGCAGTGCGCCTTGCAGAGCCCCCAGGCTCCAAGGAGTATGGCATCCTCAGCGTGTTGCTCCAGGCGTGGTACGACATAGAATACCTCTTCACCGTAGGCGAGAAGGTCTTTAACCCACCACCAAAGGTTAAGAGCGCTGTGATACGCCTAAAGCGTAACAACACCGAGCATCTGGACTGCGACGAAGCACTGTTCATAAAGGTTGTGAAGGCGTCGTTTGGTCAGCGCCGTAAGATGCTCCGCAACTCGCTAAAGGCGGCCTTTGGCAACTTTGGAGGCAACGAGCACCGCTTCTTCACTATGCGTGCCGAGCAACTATCTGTCGCCGACTTCGTGGAACTCACAAACTGGGTTGCAGAGAATAGAATCTAACAACATCATTTACGCAAACAATTAGGGCTGTCATCATCTCGAAGACAGCCCTAACTTTTTACTACTACTCCACTCCTAATTCCTCTATCAGTTTCTGAATATCCTCCCACGTCAAGTCAAATCCCTGAAGAAACTCATCACGACCATCTACGAATTTCACTAAGTACAACTCCATAGGGCACTCTCGGCGGTAGCCATAGTGGCCAGTGGGGTCATAGTAACACCACATTGGGTAGAGATGACCACGGAGAACAGCCTTATCACCATCGAAGTAGAGCACCTTAGCCTGGTACGTAGATGCATCCTTAGTATAGAGGGTATTGGCATCAGAGTCGTAGTGCCACTGCGACACATCGTGGTAGCCCTCATAACCATTCTCGTGGAGATAACTATCTACCTCGTGATATGCACAACTAAGATAGTGACGTATATATGCATCACCCACGGCATCAAAAATCATATCATAGGTCATCTGACCACCAACCCAGTCAGAAGCCCAAGACCAATAGTCGGGGTCCTCGCCTCTGGTGTCGTGGAGATACATAAAGCGCTCCTCTACATCCAAAATCTTAGTCGTAAGACGCTCATAGAAGAGTTCATCGTTGATAGCACCCTTCTGCTCACCGATGAGCGAAATAATGTAGATCATCTCGCTACGACCATCCGACCACTCATCATCATCGGGAATCAGCGCACCCTCGTATGAGGTCACATACTTGCCATCATCACCCTTGCTGATATCCACACCAGGGGTATTCTTAATCCCCTTAACATCGCCCAAGTTGGCATTGCAACCAACGGCTGCAACCAAGCACAACGCAATAAATAAAATCTTTTTCATATAAGTATAGTTTTAGGTTTTTTATCGTCGTTTCGTTATTGCAAAGTTAGCATACAATATACCGCCCACCAAATTTTCGCGCCAAAAATTTTTCCGCGATAGCACTAAAACTATACTGATTATCAATGGGTTACAAAGGCAATTTTTACAAGTTTTTCATAGTGCTGATAATCAGCAAGTTACGAGAATCACACATTAAAACACTGATTTTCTGCAACTTAACACACATCAAGGCACATCACCCAACAAAAAAAACATCCCCGGGACAAAGCCCAGGGATGCATATCAATTTTGATTTTCCGCTATTTGGCTCTATATCAAGACCGTTGTAAGTAAATGAAGGATTATATTCGT
>JAFOCZ010000058.1 GCA_017380955.1 Alistipes sp. | reverse complement strand
TCTTGGCATTCACGGTGCGGCGTATGAAGTCTACGATGCGGCGAGATATCTCTGCGAAGTGGATAACCTCGTTACGCGCCTGGCCAATTGCCAACTCCGCTGTTGAGAGAGGTCCTGCGTCGATAAACTTCAACTTCACAGAGTCCTCATCAGAGGTCTTCTTATCCTTGATAACAGTTGTCACAATCTTCACGATGATGTTCACAAACCAGATGAGGATAAGGGTGTTGAAGAGGTTGAAGAGCGAGTGGAGCATAGAGACGCCATAGAGTGTTGCCATACCCTCATCCTCGGTCATAGCCATAGTGTGGTCGATGTCGAGAGGATTTGGGAGTCCGAGCCAGGTGATGGTAGTACCCACAAGGGCGAGGAATGGACGGAAGAGCAACAATGCCCAGCATACGCCAAACACATTGAAGAGTGTATGTGCAAGTGCCGCACGACGTGCATTAGCATTACCTACCGCAGCGGCGATATTTGCTGTAATTGTAGTACCGATATTCTCACCCAACACCATCGCAGCACCCATCTCGAATGGAATCCAACCCATATTCACCATAATAAGCGTTAGGGCCATAGTTGCCGATGATGACTGCAACACGAGGGTTAGCACCGTACCAAATACCAAGAAGATAAGTACCGAGCCGAAGCCATAGCTTGTCCAGTTCTGGATGAATGACAACACCTCGGGAGTCTCACGCAAATCGGGCACCGACTCCTTCATAAGCGACAGACCAAGGAACAAAAGCGAGAAACCTACGATAAGCTCACTAATGTGGCGGCGCTTATCGCTTTTCGCCAGGCTAAGGATAAAGCCAACGGCCATAAGCGGTACTGCAAAGAGCGAGATATCAGCCTTGAAGCCCAACAACGACACGAGCCACGCCGTAACCGTAGTACCGATATTGGCACCCATAATCACACCTACTGCCTGCGACAATGTCAACAAACCTGCGTTTACAAAACCTACGGTCATAACCGTAGTAGCCGATGATGACTGAATAACAGACGTGATACCCAAACCAGACAACACGCCCTTGAATGGGTTTGACGTCATTGCAGTAAGGAAGCCTCGCATCTTGCTACCTGCAGCCTTCTGCAATCCCGCGCTCATAAGGTTCATACCATAGAGGAACATTCCGAGCGCACCTAAAAGTGTTAATGCTTGAATCATAAATATAATTTAAAAATAATTTTTTCACATTTTCCTACGCAAAGATACCTTCTTATATAATAACATCCAATAGCCAAAAGCGAATGTAACAGCAATGTAACACCATTGCAAACTCTTTGTTACGAAACCACAAAAAAAGGCTTGCCTAACATTGTTAGACAAGCCCCAACTTCCAGAGTTTCTCGCTTACTTACGATCGCCAAAGATACGGAGTAAGTAGAGGAATAGGTTGATAAAATCAAGATAGAGTGTCAACGCTCCGAAGAGTGCCAACTTCTGACCCATCTCATCAGGTGTGCCATACTCCATAAGCATATGCTTAATCTTCTGAGTATCGTAAGCCGTGAGACCCACGAACACCACTACAGCCACATAACTCACAATCCAGTAGAGAGTCTCCGAGCCGAGGAAGATGTTGACCACCGTTGCGATGACAATACCTATGAGCGCCATAAAGAGTATGCTACCCAGGCGTGTGAGATCCATACGCGTGAAGTAACCTATAAGGCTCATCGCGAGGAACATTCCCGCTGTGATGAAGAACACCATAGCGATAGAAGACATAGTGTAGACCATAAATATGGTCGACATCGTGACACCCATCATCGCCGAGTAGAGGATGAAGAGCAGCGTTGCCGTGGTCATCGACATCTGCGTGAAACGTGCCGAGAGCCAGATAACCAAGCCTATCTGTGCGATGAAGATAATCCAGATGAGAGAAGAGTTCTCTGCCAACATCGTCCAGAATGCCACAGACTGCGACAGGAAGTACGCCACAAGACCTGTGATTGAGAGCGCTGCAGCCATCTGCATATAGACGCTCTTGAAGAGTGTCGATGCCGTAGCCTGCGCAGCGGTCTGATGAGAAACATAATTTGCCATAATCTATTTTTTTTAGTTGTTATTCGCCTTTTATATTAGGAGTCACCCACGCCACAAAATCTATCACATCTCACCTAACGAGTGCCAAAGATACAAAAAAATCGTATAACAACACATTCAGCCTAATACTTTTCGCTATGCTCCAACTCCTCTGTGGTGAGCGACTTCTTGTCCATCTGTCGCCAGAAGTAGGCGATGTATGCCACCACGAAAGGTATTATCAACGACACCACAGCCATAGTCCTGAGCGTAAACTCACTTGAGCAACTATTTGCCAAGGTCAGCGATGACTGCAAGTCGGCAGTCGAGGGATAGTATGCCGTATTATTGTAACCTGCCAACATAAAGAGTGCCATAACCGCCAACACCGTACCTGGCGCTGCAAGCCATATACCGCGTGTGAAGCGAGCCTTCAGCAATGTTGCTGCGACACCTGCCACGAGCAACACCGCACCCATAAGAATCATAACAAGGGTGTGAGGCATCGCCAAAAGGTTGTGCAGATATTTGTACTGCTCCATATATACCACACCATCAGCCGACACAGCAAAGCCATCCATAGTGAGCAACTGCGCCATCACCACCACAAACATCACCAAGAACGCCACGAAACTATATGCCAGCGCACGACGTAACTGCTTCGCGAGCGCCTCCTCGTCGATATTGTTTATAGCATACAACGCTCCGAGGGCTACCGCCAAGAACATAACCATCAGACCAAACTCCACATTGAAGGGGTTTGCCACAGCCTCCAAACCGTGCCACGCATTAGCCCAGCGGCTGATGACAGGCGAGGCGATATCCCCCACTGCTGCCTTATTCACCGTAAATGCCGAGCCTGTGAAGAATGTACCCACCGCAGTACCTATGAGCAGCGGCGCGAGACATCCGTTGAGGGTTAGGAACACACGGAAGGTGGTCTTGCCAAGGATATTTCCCGCCTTGCTCTGGAACTCATACGACACAGCCTGGAACACAAAGGTTATGAGGATGAGAATCCACACCCAGTAAGCACCGCCGAAACTTGTGCTATAGAAGAGTGGGAACGACGCGAAAAATGCACCGCCAAAGGTTACCAATGTTGTGAAGGTCAACTCCCACTTGCGACCTGTAGAGTTTACCAAGAGTTGACGCTCCGCCTCGTTCTTGCCTGCGAGGAAGATCAGGGCGTTAGCACCCTGCACAAAGAGCAGGAACACCAAGAGTCCACCGAGTAGCGCAATTAGCAACCACCAATATTGTTGTAGAAATGCGTATGTAATCATAGTTGTAAGGTATTAGTGTTATTCAATCTCGGTCTTTGGACCCTCCTTGATAGCCTTAATGAGGATGCGAATCTCGATGGCGAGGAAGAGTGTGAAGATAGCAACGAAGAGGAAGAATGTGGTCTGCACAGCACCCACCGAAACACTCGACACCGCAGCCTTCGTAGGCAACAAACCCTCGATAACCCAAGGCTGACGACCAGCCTCGGCAACAATCCAACCGGCCTGACCTGCTATATATACTAAAGGTATAGAGAGCAACGATGCCCACTGCAACCAGCGCATACCCTCAAGTCTCTTGCGACGCTCTGCCCACAACACCACAAACATCAGGCACAGCAACAGACCGCCGAAGCCCACCATAATGCGGAATGCCCAATATACCAGAGGTACGTTTGGCACTAACTCCTCGCGAGAGTCTATATATCCATATCCGAAGTAGTCGATATTCTCATCGAGCACCGCGCGCGCCTCCTGAGCAGCCTCAGGGTCACTCTGCTTCAATGTGCGGTATGTGCCAAATGCCTCGATAGCCGTCTTACCTCGCTCCATTTTCTCCTCTGCCGAGAGATATACATCGCCCTCAGGTGTTGTGTAACCGTCGAGGATGTTGTTGATACCCGGAACATAGCCATCCAGGTCGTGCGTAGCCAATATAGAGAGCACACCAGGCACCTCCACACCCGGAACTATAGAGAATGGCGCACGTGTGCCACCCTCCTCCAAGCCCTCTGCAGCAGCGAGTTTCATAGGCTGATACTTCGATACGTGAACTGCAGAACTATCGCCGCTGAACATCACAAGCAACGTACCGACGATACCCACTATAGATGCCACACGGATGCTCGATAGCGCAAAGCGACGCTCACGGCCACGAAGCAGATACCAGCAACTGATGCCGATGACGAATATAGCACCTGTCATCCAGCCACTAAACCACGAGTGGAAGAACTTAGATACTGCAACAGGGTTAAGCACCAACGCCCAGAAGTCCACCATCTCGTGACGCACAGTGTCGGGGTTAAACTCCATACCCACAGGGTGCTGCATCCACGAGTTAGCAACGAGAATCCACACCGCAGAGATTGCCGCGCCGATGCCCGTAAACCACGTAGAGGCGAGGTGGAAGCGCTTGCCAACCTTCTCCCAGCCGAAGAACATAACGGCAAAGAAGGTTGCCTCCATAAAGAACGCAAAGATACCCTCGATGGCAAGTGGCGCACCAAAGATATCGCCAACAAACCACGAGTAGTTACTCCAGTTAGTACCAAACTCAAACTCGAGGATGATACCCGTCGCGATGCCCACAGCAAAGTTGATAGCGAAGAGTTTCATCCAAAACTTCGCCGTCTTCTTCCAGAACTCATCGCCATTGATAACATATATGGTCTCCATAGTTGCCATAACAACCGCGAGACCCAAGGTTAGCGGAACAAAAATCCAGTGATAACCAGCCGTAAGTGCAAACTGCAACCTCGACCAATCTACTAAAGCACTCTCTACCATAAGTTATAAGTTTTAAGTTTTATTTTTTAAGTTGTAGTTTTAAGTTCTATTCTCGCACGCCGTTTTGCGTCTCGACAAGTTGCTCGCCTATGTACTCGCTACGCTCCTCCTCGCTCTTGCCACTAAGCACCGGTGTGAAGAAGAATGCTCGCAGCACCGCGAAGAGTATGATAACCTTCAGGAGTATCAGCCACCACAACTGTCGCCCCCACGTCATATTGCGAAAGCCCTCGACGTAGAAGTTCCATATAGAAATAATTGCATTTTTCATAACTTTATCGCTGTTTTTCGTATGTAAAAATACATAAAATATTCATAAAAACAAATTAATTTATATACACCACAGCCATTACACACTAAATTCCAATAGCAAATACTCTGCATATCAGCCTTTTGCGCGGAAAATATTTTTTCGTTGTAGAGCGTGTCGCCCGTTATGTAATAAGTTTTTCCTTCGGCACACAGCGTAAAGCCTATCGCGTGCGAGTCGGAGTGCTCCGCGTAGACCGCGCGGAACGAAATATCTCCCT
>JAFOCZ010000057.1 GCA_017380955.1 Alistipes sp. | reverse complement strand
TCCTGCAACAGCCTCTATGCCATCGAGAGGTGTCTCGATGAGGATATCTATGACGGTGTCCAACTCCTCTTTGCTGAGGTCGGGGGATATCTTCAGGAGTATAGGGCGGTAGTCAAGTTGTCCACGGCGGAACTCAAAGAGCGGCTCTATGAGTGCGAGAATCTCCTCGCGTGAGCGTGGTACAAAGCGCTTCGATGCGGTGTTGCACGATATGTTGATGACGAAGAAGTCGACATACTGATACATATTTCGGAATACACGCAGATACTCCTTTATGGTGTCGTCGCGGTGCGATGCTGTGAGGCGTCCGATGTTGCAACCGATGACAAGACGGCGTGTGTAGTCGGTGCGGTGGCGTACATTGTTGAGGATATACTCCAGACCACGGCTTGGGTATCCCGAGTTGTCGATAAGCGAGTGGTTGAGGCGTAGGCGCTTGATACGCGGACGTGGTGTGCCGGGCTGTGGGCGTGGCACTACAGAGCCTATCTCCACAAATCCAAATCCTGTGGCTGCCAACTCCTCGAGTCTGTCGCCATTGGGGTCGAAGCCTGCGCCGATGCCTATGGGGTTGCGGAAGTGTACGCCAAAAACCTCGCGTTCCAAGTTCTCCTTTCGTGGGTCGTGACACAACCTCAGCCACCACTTTCCCGATGGTATTTTTCCCACCAGACCAAGTAGTGCCAGGCGTATGTTGTGTGCCACCTCGGCAGGGAGTAGCCACAAGATATTTTGGAATATAGATCGCCTCATATCGCGCGCATAGAAAATATTATACAAAGATAAGCAAAAAATGTGAAAAGCGAAACCTGAAGTGCGAAAAGTGAGGGGTTGGGAGGGCGTAAGAAATAAAATGGGTAGTTATAGGGACTAATAGGTAGAGATGGGGTGGTAAAAAATCCCCATAACTACCTATTAATACCTATCTCTACCCAGATAAAAAACTTTGCGCTTAGCGCACCTTACTTTTCACTTTTTACCTTTCACTTTGTTAGTCTGCGCGGTAGACACCTGCGCCTCCCGAGCGGTTGATGTCCTTTGATTCGGGGTTGCCGCAGTAGGAAACATCAGCGCCGCCCGATGCATTTACGGTGAGGCTCTTTGTTGCGTGTACGGCAACATCCGCACCTCCCGATGCCGATACCTCCACATTCATAGCCATAAGGTCATCAAGGTCGGCATCCGCGCCTCCCGATGCTGCAACGGAGAGGTTTATGCAGTTACCTGCCATCTCGGCATCTGCGCCGCCCGATATTGCGAGGATGATATCACCACACTGACCCTCGATGTCGATGTCCGCACCTCCCGATGCTGCGATGGTGAGCATCTCGGCTCTGCAGTCGTGCCACTCGATGTCAGCACCACCCGATGCTGCGATGGAGTTGTACGCAAGGATAGGTATACGCACCTCAAAGGTCTTGGCACGCAGTGTATGCTCGCAGAGACCTACCTCCAAGGTTTGGTTGTCGCTTGTTATCTCGAGGATATCGAAGATGTCGGTGTGGGTCGTGACACGAATCTCGTTGGCTGGCAACGTGGCGTCGACGATAATCTCTGCGTCAC
Source organism: Alistipes sp. (assembly GCA_017380955.1). Classification (GTDB taxonomy): domain Bacteria; phylum Bacteroidota; class Bacteroidia; order Bacteroidales; family Rikenellaceae; genus Alistipes. The sequence goes on along the minus strand of JAFOCZ010000057.1, from coordinate 20,588 downwards.
TTGATGCTGCAATGGCTGTCACATCGGTGTTGATGGTTAGTGTGCGCTCCTCGACGGGTGCTTCGGAGAATTTCGTAGTGCCTACGATTGTGATGCACGATGTTAGCGCAAGGGCGCTGAGTATTGTTACTAAACTCTTCATAATGTATTGTGTTTTTATAGTTTATACTATTTTAAGTGAAAAGTGAGAAGTGAAAACTGAAAAGTGTGGTGTCTGCGATGCGTGTCTATTTCTATGGTGGTCATTCTGAACGAAGTGAAGAATCTCTCGGGTTATGTCTCGGTTTTTACTCTCCGAGAGATCCTTCGTTGCACTCAGGATGACTATAAACAAAAATCCATACTTTTAACCTTTCACTTTTCACCTTTCACTTTATCACCGCCTCGTGGCGAATGGTTTACTAATTATTACTTATTCGTCCGCGGTCCTCCATAGCGCCGCTCTCGACGCTCTTGGCACGGAACTGCTTGCCCGAGTTGAAGTTGTAGGATACCGAGAAGTTTATCAAGGGGCGTGACCATGGCTGGTCTATGGTCATCGTGCGCTTGAACGATGCCTCCTCTATGGTGATATGCTGCGTTGTGGGCACAATGTTGTTCACGCCGAGTTTGAACGTTAACTTGTTGTCCAAGAGGCGTTTCTTGATGCTTAGGTCCATATTTCCCGTATCATCTATGGTGGTGTTACCCGCTGTCATGCCGTGCATATATCTGCCACTAAGTTCGATGAAGAAGTTCTTGGGCAGGGTGAATGACATCTGCGCATTGGCGAATGCCATAAAGTTGTGGCGCACAGGCTCGTCGACATATATGCGCTGTCCCATATACATACCCATAAGGTTGAAGTTTGCCTGCCACCACTTTGTAAACTGGAATGGTAGGTTTACCGATGCGTAGTAACTGTTCAGTGTGGGGTAGTTGATGCTCTGCAGTATCAGCAACTCGGGGTTTTGCCTATCCACAAGAGTCGTCTGCTGTATGGCATTCTGCTTAATCTGCACGCCGAGGGTGATGGTGTACTTGTACTTAAGCACCGCCGTAACGGATACCGAGTTGTCGTACGAGGGCTTAAGGTTTGGGTTGCCTCGCTGTATCATATACTCCGAAATCTTGGTCTCGTTGGGTGAGAGTGCCCAGAACGATGGACGGCTGATGGTGCGTGCATATTGCGCCACGAGCGAGTATGCGCCATCCTTGGTTATTGAATATGATACGTTGGCGTTGGGGAAGAGGTCGAAATAGTTCTGCTTCACCGCGCCAGAGTTATCGTGGAAGTTGGTATACTCACCACGCAAGCCGCCCACGATGCTCACACGACCGAGGCGTGCTGTGGCGATGATGTATGCCGCGCCGATGTTCTCGGTGTAGCCGATGTCGTAGTTCTTATCGTATATAGGGCTCCACGCACCATCTACCTTTGTTTCGTATGTTGCGCTATTGTTGTTGTCGTTATAGGTATACTTGAGTCCCGACTTCAGTGTCACCTTTGGCGAGAGTACCTTCTCCAGTGCTATGGTTGCCGTTCCCAACTGGTAGCGTGAGTGCGCCTCATCACGGGTTATGGAACTGAGAATGTCGTTAGGCGTCGTGATGTTGTAGACCTTGTCCCTGTAGTCGTTGTAGTTTGGCGATGCGTTAAGGGTGTAGTCGCCGATGACCTTCAGCGTTGAGCCCTTGTCGTCGAGTTTGTAGATGTAGTTGAGTGTACCGCTAACCATCTGACTATGAAAGTCGTTGTGGTAGATGCCCTCGCTGCGTGTGGTGAGGCCGTCGGTGTGGTCGGTCCAGGTGTCGGTGTCGCTACCGCCGCCGTAGAAGTTATACTGCACCTCGCCACCTACGGAGTGGCGGTCGTTGATGTCGTAGACGATGCCGGCATTACCTCCTGCCCACGAATGGGTTGAGAAGAGTTCCGACATCGCGTCGATAGTCGTTCCCGAGGTGTAGTCGGTATGCTCCGAGGTTTCGTTGCCGTTGCCCTGCGTTCCTGCCCACGCACGACCGTAGGCGTTTACCTTGCCACGGTTGTAGTTCAGCGACACTGAAGGCATAACGTTATATAGACCCTTTGTGCCGTTAACTACGAGGGAGGCGTTACCCATAAGACCCGAGTCGAGGCGCTTCTTGGTGGTAATCTTGATGATACCTCCCGAAGACGCAGCGTCGTAGTCAGCACCCGATTGCGGTATGACCTCTATGCGCTGAATATCCTCGGCACGCAACGAGCGTAGGTAGGCTATGAGTTGCTCATCCTCCATCCTCACCTCGCGATCGTTGAGATATATCTTAGAGCCCGAGGCGCCATTTATCGAGATTTTATCATCCTGAATCCATACGCCTGGCGCGCTCTTCAGCAACTCCTCGCCATCCTTGCCTATGGCGATGGGGGAGTTGGCGATGTCGACCACAAAGCGGTCTGCCTCGCGGCGTATCAACTGCGCCGTTACCACCACCTCATCAATCTTCTCGCTATCCTCCTCGAGCACGATATCCGCGAGGGTAGTGTTCTTGGTGAGCGAGACAGGGTGTTGTGCGCTCTTGTAGCCTATGTATGTAATGTTGAGGGTGTAGTTGCCGCCCTCTGCCGAGAGCGTGAAGCGTCCCTCGCTGTTTGTTGTAGTGCCTGCCACCTGTATGTCGTTCTGCAACACTACCACCGTGGCATAGGGTATAGGCTGCTCGGCGCTGTCTGTTACACGACCTCCGAGCGAGTAACGCTGTGCCGCGAGCGACCCCGCAGTGCCTATGATAAGCACCACTGCCATCATCGCTATATGAACTAATCGTTTCATCTTCTAAGTTTTGTTTATTGGTTTATTACTAAACGTATAAGTGGTGTGCTTTGTTGCGTTTTATGTGAAAAGGGAGAACGAAATAAACCAGTCATACCGAGGAGGCGCACGGTACTGCGTATGTGTTGTTTACCGTTTCTTTGCGCCGACGTGGGTATCTACCGCTGTTTTATTCGTTGATTAGCGTGACTAATCAGTATCAGTAAAGTCCTAAACAACGGTAGATTGCCGCAGAATTGCGCATAACCTGTAATGTATCAGGTAGGTTTATGGTTGCAATTCTTCGCAATGACGTAAATATAATTCCTTACTTTTCACCTTTTTACTTTTCACTTTTTGTAGTGTACTACTGCGTTAATACACTGCAAATATATTTTCAATTTTTCAATCTTCCAAATTTTTCGAGTGGAAATTTTCCATTAAAATGCTATACCTATGTTTATTACACGCATATGAGACCTAATTTATTTTGCGAAAAAAGTTGCCGAAAAATTTGCAATTACGGAAAAAGAGAGTACCTTTGCAGTGTATTAGTGGTGTAATACACATAATGAAACTGAAAACTGAAAGGGGAAAAGTGAAAAGTAAGGCGTGCTAAGGCGCTGGGTTTTTATAGGAATTTAAAGGGGATTACCCATAACTACCCATTAGTCCCCATAACTACCCATCCCAAAATCGCCTTGCAAAAGGCGACAAGATTACTAATTACTAACTACTCATTACTAATTGAATTTTATGATTGCAACAAACAAACTCTCGTTCGGGTACTCGGCTGGTAAGAGGGTGCTGAACGATATCTCGCTGACGTTGGGCGAGGGACATATTCACGGCCTTTTGGGCTGTAACGGCATTGGCAAGACCACGCTCCTGAAGATTATCTGCGGCATTATGCGACCAAATGCAGGAGAGGTTGTTGTGGATGGCTTCGACCCTATGTCGCGCCGTCCGGATATGTTCAGCGAGATGATGATAATCCCCGAGGAGTTCGACTTACCAAATGTCTCGCTGGAGCGTTATGCTAAGGTCACTGCGCCGTTCTACCCTCGTTTCGATATGGGGCAGATGCGTGGCTACTGCGAGGCGCTGGGCGTGAATCCTGCGGAGAAGTTACACGCTATGTCTATGGGTCAGCGCAAGAAGGCATACATAGCCTTTGCCCTGGCTTGCAACGTAAGAATGTTGCTTATGGATGAGCCTACGAATGGTCTCGATATCCCATCTAAGAGCGTGTTCCGCAGATTGTTGGCAGGATATGTTGATGATAGCCGTATGGTTGTCATCTCCACACACCAGGTGGCGGATGTGGAGTCGCTCATTGATAATATCGTAATCCTCGACCAGCAGGGTGTGGCGCTAAATGCCACCACAGCGGAGATATGTCAGCGCCTGAAGTTTGGAAGAGCCGAGGAGGGAGACAGGGTTATCTACTCGGAGCGTACCATAGCCGGTGATATGGCTGTTGTGTGGAACGAGCGCGAGGAGGAGTCGTTACTCAACATAGAGTTGCTTTTCAATGCCACATCGGCAAACAGAGATGCTATTCGTGCAATTTTTAATATGTAATTGAATTAATTGGCTATGAAGAAGTTTTCATTGAAACGCGTAGTGGAGTATCTACGCTATATATATACCGTTCAGGCTAAGAACTACGCCTGGAATGTGCTGGCGATGCTTTTTGTGCCGCTCTTCTTTGGTGTGTTGAACAGAGGAGGCAGCGTAGTAACCGCATCGGGAATGTCGCTGTTTGTCTATATGGTTGCTGCGTGGGTGTTCCCCGTGCGTGAGATGTGGACACTGCGCCAGCGAGGTACTAAGGTTATGGCTATGACACTCCCCGTATCTACCGAGGAGCGCTGGTTGGCAATGTTGTTTAACCTCGCGGTGGTCTTCCCTGTGGTGGCTATGGTAACCTCGGTGCTGGCTATTGTCGTAGCAAAGCCCTTCGATAGTTTAGATATCGAACTCGGTGACTTTGTCTTAGACCATCTCGCAGGCTTCTACCTCGATTGGGAGGGCTATGTCCTAGTGCAGTTGTTTGCCTCGGTGTCGTTGTTTATGGCGGCTATCTCACGCCGTAGCATTATGCTAACCTATGTTATTGCTATTGTGGGTGTTGTGTTGTTGCTTTATGGTGTCGTAGGTATTGCTGTAGATAGAGAGTGGTATATCAACATAGAGGCAAATGTCGAGGCTGTGGAGTTGGCAGGTAAAGTTATCTACTGCCTGTTGCCTGTGGTGTTCTACGTATTGAGTTATGTTGCGCTGAAGCGCAGACAAGTAAAGTGGTAATGTCGTAAAGGGAAAAGGGAAAAGTGAAAACTGAAAAGTAAGGCGTCTGCGACGCGTGTTTATTAGTAGAGTATGTCATCCCGAGCCTGTCGAGGGATCTCCTAATATACAACCCGCAGACAATGAGTAGACAACGAGGAGATTCTTGAGTTCCTCTTCGTTGCTACGGCACGGCATAACAAGTAAACTTGTTCTGCTCTTGCCTTAATCGCAACGCTCGACTTCGCTACGCTTCGCTCAGAATGACATAAATATAATTCCATACTTTTCACCTTTCACCTTTCACCTTTCACCTCAAAAATTATTGTTTATGCAGTTCACAGAAGAGAAGCCTATATGGCGACAGATATACGACCTTATCGCTATGCGAATCCTCTCGGGCGAGTGGGCAGAGATGGAGCGTATAGTCTCGGTGAGGGAGATGGCCGCAGCGGTGGGTGTTAACCCAAATACCGTGATGCGCAGTTACGAGAAGTTGGAGGCGGATGGTATCATCTTCAACCGCCGAGGTATAGGATTCTTCGTTGCCGAGGGTGCGAAGGACCATATCAAACAACTTGAGCGTAAGAAGTTTATGGACGAGGAGTTGCCAAAACTCAAAGAGCGACTCTCGCACATAGGACTTACTATTGACGTCCGCGTGAAGGATTGATGTTTATCATTTGGATAATTATAGGGATTGATGGGGATTATGGGTGCTCCTTGTCAATCCCTATTGTTGTTCCCTATCTCTCCCTATCTCTCCCTATCATTCCCCATTAATCCCCTAAAAAATCCCTCCTCTCACTTTTTACTTTTCACTTTTTTTATTATTTTTGCACGATTAAATCTATATATAAGAATCTAACAACGTTTATTATGTTAACTATTCTCTATTACTTCGTATGTTTGGTTGCGGCAACAGTGTTGTTCGTGGCGTCGTTTATAGCGCTTGTAGTGTGCTATCCTTTTGATAAAAAGCGTGTTGTGGTGCATACTCTCTCGAAGTGGATTACCGATGTGATATTCGGATTGCCAATATTTATGAAGCGCGAGGTGATAGGTTTGGAGAATATAGACCCTCGTAAGGCATATGTTATGGTACTCAACCACAACTCTATGGTCGATATCATCAGCATCTACAACCTACCCCTTATCTTCAAGTGGGTGTCGAAGAAGGAGGTATATCGCATCCCTATCGTGGGTCAGTTGCTCTTCGCACACGGCGATATTGTCATCAACCGTGCCAGCGCCAAGGAGGCTATGCAGTTGGTGCATATTCGAGGCTTGGAGTGGCTGAAGAAGGGTGCATCGGTATCAATCTTCCCAGAGGGTACACGCTCCAAAGATCGTGAGATTCACAACTTCAAGGCCGGAGCGTTTGTCCTTGCCAAGGATGCTGGAGTGCCTATCTTGCCTATCGTGTTGGATGGCACAAACACTATGGTGCGCAATGGCTGGTTGATGAACTGGCGTAATAAGATTACCATTCGCATCTTGCCTCCTGTGTCGGCCGAAGATGTTGTGAATCGCGATATTAAGGATGTTATGACCGAGGTGCGCGATAATATGGTTGCTACATTGGCCGATATCAGAGCGTCGAAGTAGTGACGCAGATTGTCAAAGTGAGGGGCTAATTTTGTTGCCCAAACGGAGTTAAGGAAAATTGAAGAAAGATATATGGCAGAATTGAATTTGACGGACAAACCTGTTGCGGAATATACCAAAGATGCGATTGTCACGCTATCTCCTCGTGAGCATATTCGCTTGCGTCCCGGTATGTATATCGGTAAGTTGGGAGATGGTACACAGTCCGACGATGGTATCTATGTGCTTATCAAAGAGGTCGTAGATAACTCTATCGATGAGTTTATTATGGGCGCTGGTAAGCGTATCGAGATTACTATCGAGGGCGATAAGGTGTCGGTGCGAGACTATGGTCGTGGTATTCCGTTGGAGGCGTTGTCGGATGCTGTGAGTAAGATGAATACGGGAGGTAAGTATGGCGGTGATGCCTTCAAGAAGACTGTGGGTCTTAATGGTGTGGGTGTCAAGGCTGTGAATATGCTCTCGAGCCACTTTGTTGCTCGCTCGGTGCGTAATGGCGAGGCGCGTACTGTAACCTTTGCGCAGGGTCTGGAACTTACGGACCGCACCGAAAGCGGCGTTACGGAGCAGAATGGTACCTATGTGGAGTTTGTCGTAGACCGTGAGGTCTTCGGCGAGTATGCCTACAACATCGAGTATGTCGAGCAGATGGTCAAGAACTACACCTATCTGAATCTCGGACTTACGGTGGTGCTCAACGGCAAACCATATATCTCGAAGAATGGTCTTTTGGACTTGGTGAACGACAATATGTCGAGCGAGCCGTTGTATGCCCCTATACACCTCACAGGCGAGGATATCGAGATTGTCATCACTCACGGCGGTGGTTATGGCGAGTCGTACTACTCGTTTGTCAATGGTCAGTATACACCCCAGGGTGGTACTCACCAGGCGGCATTCCGCGAGGCTATAGCCAAGACCATCAAGGAGTTCTTCCGTAAGGACTACGACCCTTCGGATATCCGCACCTCTATCATCGCGGCTATCTCGGTGCGTGTTGACGACCCTATCTTCGAGTCGCAGACCAAGACGAAACTCGGCTCCAAGGATAAGGAGGCAGGTGTTACGATGCGTCAGTTTGTGGGTGACTTCCTCGCCACAAACCTCGATAACTACCTCCACAAACACCCCGATGCGGCGCAGGCTCTGCAGCGTAAGATTGTAGAGAACGAGAAGGAACGTAAGGCAATCTCGGGAGTGCAGAAGAAGGCGCGTGAGGCTGCCAAGAAGGTGTCGCTCAACAACAAGAAGTTGCGTGACTGCAAGATTCACTATACCGATAAGTCGGAGTTGGCGGAGCAGACTATGATCTTCATCACCGAGGGTAACTCAGCATCAGGATCTATCACCTCGAGCCGTGACCCTCGCACCCAGGCGGTATTCTCATTGCGTGGTAAGCCTCTGAACTGCTTCGGTCTTACCAAGAAGGTAGTCTACGAGAACGAGGAGTTTAACCTCTTGCAGGCGGCACTCAACATCGAGGAGGATATGGAGAATTTGCGCTATAATAAGGTGATTATCGCAACGGATGCCGATGTCGACGGTATGCACATCCGTCTGTTGCTCACCTCGTTCTTCCTGCAGTTCTTCCCCGATGTGATACGTCTTGGTCACCTCTATATCTTGCAGACACCACTGTTCCGTGTGCGTAACAAGAAGGAGACACACTACTGCTATACCGACGATGAGCGTATTGCGGCTATCAAGAAGTGTGGCGCTCAGGCCGAAATCACACGATTCAAAGGTCTTGGTGAGATATCCTCTGCCGAGTTCAAGGAGTTCATTGGCGAGGGTATGCGTCTGGACCGTGTGCGTCTAACGAAGGATGACCCTATCAAGGATCTTCTGGAGTTCTATATGGGTAAGAATACCCCTGACCGCAAGGACTTCATCGTTGCCAACCTTCGTGTAGAGGAGGATATTGTAGATAACCCTAAAAACATTGACTAATGGAGGATAACAAAGATATTTTGGATGTAGAGGCTCAGGATTTGGAGGCTCAAGATGCCGATGTGCAGGGCGAGTCACAGGGTAAGTATGGTGCGCTAACCTCGGCGGAGGATTCTATGCGTCGCCTTACGGGTATGTACAAGAATTGGTTCTTGGACTACGCCTCGTATGTTATCTTGGAGCGTGCCGTGCCTCACTTGGCCGATGGTCTGAAACCTGTGCAGCGCCGTATCCTCCACGCTATGAAGTGCGTCGAGGATGGCAGGTACAATAAGGTTGCCAATGTCGTGGGTCAGGCTATGCAGTACCACCCTCACGGCGATGCATCTATCAAGGATGCTCTTGTGCAGTTGGGACAGAAGGGTCTGCTTATCGATATGCAGGGTAACTGGGGTAATATCCTCACGGGTGATGAGGCTGCTGCGGCACGATATATCGAGGCACGATTGTCGAAGTTTGCCCTCGATGTGGTATATAACAAGAAGACGACCGAGTGGATGCTTGCCTACGATGGTCGTAAGGAGGAGCCTGTGACGCTGCCTATCAAGTTCCCGCTGCTGTTGGCTCAGGGTGCTGATGGTATCGCCGTAGGTCTCGCCTCAAAGATTCTGCCTCACAACTTCGTGGAGTTGATAAACGCCTCTATAGCCTATCTTCGTGGCGAGGAGTTTACGTTGTTGCCCGACTTCCAGACCGGAGGTATTATGGATGCCAGCAACTATAACGATGGTCTGCGTGGTGGCTCTGTGCGTGTGCGTGCGCGAATCTCGAAGATTGATAAGCGAACTTTGGCAATTACCGAGATTCCGTATACCACAACTTCGGAGTCTATCAAGGAGTCTATTATAAAGGCTAATGAGAAGGGTAAGATAAAGATTAAGAAGGTTGATGACAACACTGCCGAGAAGGTGGAGATTGTCATCCAGGTGGCTGTTGATGAGTCTTCGGATAAGACCATCGATGCGTTGTATGCCTTCACCGACTGCGAGGTCTCTATCTCGCCAAATGCCTGTGTCATTGTCGACAACAAACCTGTGTTTATGGGTGTTAGCGACATCTTGCGCTACTCCACAGACCACACGCGTGCGTTGCTGGGCAAGGAACTCGAGATAAAACTCGATGAGTTGAATGCTGCGTGGCACGCGGCATCTTTGGAGCGCATCTTCATCGAGAACAAACTCTATCAGTTGATTGAGGGTTGTCGCACTCGTGAGGCGGCATACGAGGCTGTGGATAAGGGTCTCGAGCCATTCAAGAAGTTGTTGCGCAAGGAGGTGACTATGGAGGACGTTCAGCGTCTTACGGAGTTGAAGTTCATCCGTATCTCGCGTTATGACTCCGAGAAGGCCGATAACGAGATTAAGCAGATTGAGGCCGACATCAAGCATACGAAGCACGACCTCGAGCACCTCACCGACTATGCCATCGCCTACTTCGAGCGTATCAAGGCTAAGTATAGCGAGGGTAAGGAGCGTCGCACCGAGATTCGTGAGTTCGACACTATCGAGGCGTGGAAGGTTGCCTCTACAAACGCAAAACTCTATGTAGACCGTGCCGAGGGCTTCTTCGGTATGGGTAAGGGTATGAAGGATGCGGAGTTTGTCTGCGACTGCTCAAACCTCGACGATGTTATCATCATCCTCAAGGATGGACGATATAAGATTACCAAGATTTCGGAGAAGGCATTCTTCGATAAGGGTATCTACTACATTGGTATCTACAAGCGCAATGATGAGCGCACTATATACAATATGCTCTACCGCGATGGTCGTGGTGGCGCTATTATGATGAAGCGTTGTGCTATCAAGAGCATCACACGCGACAAGGAATATGACCTTACTAAGGGTACGCCAAAGAGTGAGTTGTTGTATCTATCGGTGAATCCTAATGGCGAGGCAGAGGTGTTGCGCATATATTTGCGCCCCCGAGCACGCCTCAAGAAGTGCATCATCGACCTCGACCTCTCGACACTTGCCATCAAGGGCCGCCAAAGTGTCGGTAACCTCGTTACACGTTACTCCATCAACAAGATTCACCTCAAGGAGCGTGGTGCGTCAACCCTCGGTGGTCAGAATATCTGGTACGACGAGGATGTACGTCGCCTGAATGCCGATGGTCGTGGTGTGTTGCTTGGTGAGTTTAAGGGCGATGACAAGATTGTGGTGTGGACTGCGAAAAACCAATACTACATCACAGGTTACGACATCCAGCAGCACTTCCCCGATGACACCATCCGCGTGGAGCGATATGTTGAGGGTAGGGTATATGCCGTATGCTACTACGATGGCGAGCAGAAGTATTACTATATGAAGCGCTTCTCGTTGGAGATTAGCGACAAGACACAGTTCTTCCTCGATGAGGAGTCGCCAATGCGCTTTGTGGCTATCACACACCGCAAGGGTGCTACGCTGGAGGTTGTCTTTGGCGGTCAGAATGCACAGCGTCCTACCGAGATGGTAGATGTCGATGAGTTTATCGGCGTTAAGAGCCATAGGGCAAAGGGTAAGCGTATCACAACATACGAGGTTGACACACTGCGCTTCATAGAGCCCGAGGAGCCCGAAGAGGAGGAGATAGAGTCTATGGATATCGCTGGTGAGGATGTTGACGGTGAGGATGTTGCCGAACTCATAGGCGAGGATATGGATGCACCATTGGCTGCGGAGTACGATAGCCGTGCCGAGGGTGACGAAGGCTTCACAGCCGAGCAACTCGATTTGTTCTAAACTTGGGGCTATGCTTATCTTCTTGGTTGGATATGCCGGATGTGGCAAAAGTTCACTTGGCAAGCGCCTGGCACGCCGCCTCGGCAAGCAGTATGTCGACACCGACAAACTTGTTGAGCGTGAGGTAGGTGCTACGGTTGCCGATATCTTCTACTACGAGGGTGAGGAGTATTTCCGCAGTGCCGAGCGTGCAACGTTGGAGCGACTTGTCGACGAAGGCTTCGACGGTGTTGTGGCAACGGGAGGCGGTCTTGCCGTGTGGGGAGATAATATGGAGCGTATGTGCGAGGTGGGTAACACCGTATACCTGCGTCGTAGCCCCGAGAAGATTCTCGCGCGCCTTACGGATTATGGTCGCCAGAAGCGTCCTATGTTTCGTGGCAAGAGCGACGAGGAGTTGCTCGAGTTTATGAGGGTGCATATGGACGAGCGTGAGCCATACTACAACCAGGCACACATCGTTATAGAGTGTGACGCGTGCAGCGACGACGAGGCTGTGGAGAAGATAGTAGATTATATAAATAGGTAGCAGGGTATGGATAACAGACCTATAGGTGTTTACGATTCGGGCTTTGGAGGGCTGTCGGTGTGGCGAGAGTTACGCCGTATGCTTCCCAACGAGTCGCTCATATATCTGGGCGACGGCAAGAATTGTCCCTATGGTGGTCGTAGTCGCGAGGAGATCACGGCGTTTGCCACAGAGGCTGTGGAGCGTCTTGTGACCGAAGGTGTGAAGATGGTCGTTGTGGGGTGTAACACCGCCACTACGGCTGCCGTGGCGCACTTGCGTGAGCGCTGGAGCGATATGCCTATCGTGGGCCTTGAGCCTGCCGTGAAGCCTGCGTGTCTTAGTTCGCGCACCCGACGTATCGCGGTGCTGGCTACGGAGCATAGCCTGCAGAGTGAGATGTTTCTCGCTACGGCGCTGCGCTATGCTGGCGATGTGGAGGTTGTGAAGGTTGTCGGCGAGGGCTTCGTGGAGTTGGTGGAGCGTGGTGCGGAGCATAGTGCCGAGGCGGAGGCTGCGGTGCGTAAGGTCGTAGAGCCGCTGCTCGGTATGGATATCGACAAGATAGTGCTGGGATGCACACATTATCCCTTTCTGCGCCCACTAATCGAGGGTGTCATAGGCGATAGGGGTATAGCGGTTATAGACTCTGGCGAGGCTGTGGCACGACGTGTGAAGTGGCTCTTGGAGCGTTATGATATTGGCGCTGAGGAGGGTAATGTGGCTAAGTATCGCTTTGTGAGTTTCGCCAATGAGGAGTATCGTCAGAGGTTGGAGCATAGGGCGATGATGATTGCCGAAGAGATAAAATAATATAAGGTGATATAATTATAGGGGCGGTGGGTCTCTATAATATAGTACACACCTCAAAAATATGATATATGATGGGACCAAAGAATAAGAGTGGTAAGACCACAAATGCCAATGCGCAAAGAGTATCTACGATAGACAATATACGCCTTGTCGTAGGTTTTATATTTATGCTTATCGGAGCATTTCTCTTTTGCTCCATAGTGTCGTATGTCTTCTATTGGAAGCAGGATATGAGTGCTTTGGCAGCGCTGGATCATCCTGTCAACCATATGGAGTTCAATAATATATGTGGCAAGATGGGTGCTAAGGTTGCCAATGCCGTTGTGGGTCAGGGCTTTGGACTCTTTGCTATGGTGTTGCCTGTCATCAGCGCCATCTTTGGCTTCCGCTTGTTTCGCTATAAGTCGTTGCGTCTGCATCGCTTTTTGCTCATCTGCACATTGTTCCTCGTGCTTGGCTCTCTCACACTCGGCTTCTTCTTTGGCTCGGCGTGGGGTGTCTTTGGCTCGGGCTTGGGTGGTGCGTATGGCATCGCTTTGGATAACTACCTCTCGGAGGTTATCGGCGGCTTCGGCACACTGCTTGTCGTTGTGGCGGGCTGGATTCTTACGGGTCTGCTTATAAATCGTAACTTCTTGCGTGTTGTAGACAACGCTGGTGAGCAGGTTGTGGGAGGTCTCACATATGCCACACGTCGCACTATCCACAAGTGGCAGCGTCGCCGTGATGGTGCTGGCGCAGAGGATGTTGCAGAGGAGAATCCTGCGGAGACTATCGCTGAGCCTCCTGTGGTTGATACCCCAGTTGTAGAGCCACAGCCTACACCAAATGTCGACGATAGGTTTGTTGCAGTGCCACGAGATGCTGAGGAGGATGAGGCAAAGGATGTTGTGAAGCCTACGGCAGAGCAGTCACAGACCGATGCGACTCTCACCGATGCTCAGATTGACGATATTCTTGGTGGTAGCACCGAGAAGACTACCGATGCTACACCCGAGGAGGATGCTACGCCCGAGGAGCGTGGCGAGGGTGGTGATGCTGCTACTGAGACAAATACCGATACTGATGATGCCCTTGTCGTTACGGTAAGACGTCATACACCTAAGGAGGTAGACCCAGAGGAGATTGTTGAGCCTTATGACCCAACACTCGACATTGGTCACTACAATGCTCCTATGCCAAAACTCTTGAACGACTACAAGCAGGTGAATACTATCGACGAGGAGGAGATTTTCAAGAATAAGGAGCGCATACGCGAGACATTGCTCCACTTCCATATCCCTATCACAAGTATGACCGCTACGGTAGGCCCTACTGTGACTCTCTATGAGATTGTTCAGGAGGCGGGTGTCAAGATTTCGAGAATCATAGGTCTCGAGGATGACCTTGCCCAGAATCTCAAGGCTCCGAGTGTGCGTATCATAGCCCCAATTCCGGGTAAGGGTACTGTAGGTATCGAGGTGCCTAACAACATCAAGCAGACGGTATCTATGCGCTCGGCAATATGCTCTCCAGAGTTCCAGAACTCCAAGGCAGAGTTGCCTGTGGTCATAGGTCGCACAATCCAGAATGAGAACTTCACCTTTGACCTTGCCAAGTTGCCACACTTGCTTGTTGCAGGTGCTACGGGACAGGGTAAGTCGGTAGGTCTCAACGCCATCATCGCATCGTTGCTCTACCGCAAGCACCCTGCGGAGTTGAAGTTTGTGCTTATAGACCCTAAGATGGTTGAGTTCTCATTGTATAACCGCCTCGAGCAGCACTTTCTGGCGAAGATGGAGTCGGAGGATGAGGCTATTGTCACCGACCCTAAGAAGGCGGTATATACTCTTAACTCACTCTGCACCGAGATGGAAAACCGCTTGGAGTTGTGCAAGCAGGCAGGTGCTAAGAACATCGTGGAGTATAACGATAAGTTTGTGCATCGCCGTCTCAACCCTGAGAATGGTCACCGCTTCTTGCCTTATGTCGTTGTCATCATCGATGAGTTCGCCGACTTGATTATGACGGCTAAGGAGGTTGAGAAGCCTGTTATGCGCTTGGCGCAGAAGGCTCGTGCTGTGGGTATCCACCTTATCGTTGCCACACAGCGCCCCGATGTTAAGGTTATCACCGGAGGTATCAAGGCTAACTTCCCAGCGCGTATTGCGTTCCGTGTTATGCAGATGACCGACTCGCGCACCATCATCGACCAGCCAGGTGCTAACCGCCTTATCGGTCGTGGTGATATGTTGTTTCTCAGCGGTGGTGAGCCTACACGTATCCAGTGTGCCTTTATCGACACTCCAGAGGTGGAGCGTATTGTGGAGCATATCGGCTCGCAGCAGGGTTACACATCGGCATATAACCTTCCGGACTATGTTCCTGAGTCGGGTGGCGATATGGGAGGTGATATGGGTGGCTTCGGCAGCGAGATGAGTGGCGTGGCGCAGAAGTTCGACCCTAAGTTTGCCGAGATAGCACGCGCTGCAGTGACAAATGGCGTAATCTCTACGTCGATGATTCAGCGTAGTTTCGAGGTGGGCTTCAACCGCGCAGGACGTATTATGATGCAGTTGGAGCGCGCAGGCATCGTAGGCCCTCAGGTGGGTGCTAAGCCTCGCGAGATAAAGTTCTACGACTTGCAGTCGCTGGAGGCTAAGTTGCAGGATTTGGGTGTATTCTAATTGAGTAAGTCGTTATGCGAAAGATAGTTGCAGTAGTCGTTGCTATGATATCTGCTGTCGCGGTGTCGGCGCAGACCACAGCCCAGGAGTGGCTCACGATGCTCAGTGCGTCGCTGGGCGATAGGTATGCTATGCACATCGAGGTGTCGATGGATGATGAGCCTATGGAGGGATACTTTATGGTCGATGGCGATGGGTATTACATAACGCTCGGAGTTATGGAGGTGTATAGCGATGGCAAGTTGCGCCACGAGGTGAACAACGAGCGTAAGGAGGTTACCGTAGATGGCGTAGACCTCACCTCGGTGGATCTGCTCACCAACCCTACGAAGGCCTTTGACTTTGTTGGTGATGAGTTTGCGGTGAGCATCGTGGAGAGTGATGCTAAGGTGTGTGTGCTGAGCCTTGTGCCCCGTGACGATGCTATGGGTGTTAGCGCGATTGGCGTAACCTTGGTGCGTGACGGCTCGGGTGTTGTGCCACGCAGCATATCGTATGACTACGACGGTGTGAGGATAGACATCGCAACGCGCATTGCCGATGCTGATGCGAGGGTGCTACCTCGCTGGAAGAAAGATGATTATCGTGGCTACGATATCGTCTCATTTTTGTAAACTTTAACTAATAAACCTAACCGATGAGAAAACTTTTTTATCTGTTGTGCCTCTTGGCATTTGTAAGTTGCGATAAGGGAGAGGAGAGCGTTGCTCCCGAGAAGATTGTTGAGAGTTTCGAGGGTGTCATAGATGGCGAGTATGCCTATGGCTTCCACGGCGAGAATGTGGATTGTGAGCATTTCTACAACGATGAGTATAACTATTGGGGTGGCTTTGCACTCTCTAAGGTCTACGACCGTGACGCTACTAATGGCAAGTATGAGAATCAGTATGCCGTATATAACACCGAGGCTGCTTCGGGTGATAACTTCCTGTTGTACTACTACGACAGTTACTCAGACCCCTGCGATATGGTGTTCATAAAGCAGAGCGCTTTGCTACATAGCGTAAAACTAAACCTCACGACCTATGTTTACGCCTCGATTACCGATGAGGCTATCAACGACTTCGCCCGTAAGTTCGAGGATGGTGACTACCTGAAGGTGGTATTCTCGGCGTTGGATAAACTTGAGAAACCTACGGGAGAGTCTGTAGAGTGCTATGTTGTTGACTATCGCGATGGTAAGCGCTTTGTGGCAGATAACTGGAACGAGTTCTCGTTGGGCATCACAGCAGACCGAGTGCGTATAACCATCGAGACTTCGGATGTTGGTGAGTATGGTGCGAATACGCCTCTTTACATTGCTATTGACGATTTGGTCTACAGTCTCTAACCAGGGAAGCCGTCTAACAAGGTTATTTTGGCGTTGCACTTGTCCTCAAAAGCCTCATTTACGCCAAGTAAACTCCGGTTTTTCGGACTGCGTGCGCCTAAAACTAACTCTTGTTATACGACTTCGAAGAGTAAGGGTCTATCTAACAACTTGTTGGGTAGGCCCATATTTTTTGTGCGTTGTGTGACTTTATGCGATGAAAATAGGGGTGTTTGTTGAAATTCTTTTGGTAGCGAAAAAAAATAGATTACCTTTGCACGACATTTTCGCGCGTGTTATATGCGCGAGGGCAACTCGTTGAAGATAAGAATAAATTTATATAACTTTTTATGAAGAAGATTTTTTACACAGCGCCAGAGATTGAGGTCGTAGAGATTTCGGTTGAGGCAGGTTTCGCACTTTCGGGCATCGGCGGTGACTATGGCGATGGCGGCGATGGCGAGGAGATGGAGTAATCTTTTAGAACGTACACTACTATGAAGAAGATTTTTATGGCTTTGGCAGCCGTTGCTGCTTTGGTGGGTTGTTCTAAGGAGAACACTCCTATGGATGTTGTTGCAAAGAACAATTTCACTGTTGACGCCTCAATCGTTGTGGATGACACACGAGTATCGGTTGAGGGTGAGAATTTTACGGATGTAAAGTGGGCTGAGGGTGATAAGATTCAACTCTCGTCTGTGGCTGGCACATCTATGACTATGACCGCATACGAACTCAGCGAGACCCGCGACCAGGCATTCTTCGCTGGTGAGGGTAACGTGGTATCTGCTACAGATACCTACTACGCTATCTATCCTGCGGTGGCTATTACTGAGGGTGTTGCCTCTATCAACCTCGCCGTGCAGTCGGGTGACGACGCTGCTGTGTTGGTGGCAAAGGGTGCTTCAAACTCTGCTGAGAGCATCAATTTGTCGTTCACGCCTGCAAATGCACTTCTCCACGTTACCGTTAGCGGTGTGGAGTCTTTGGCAAAGGCGGAGTTTAAGGCTTTCGATGGCTCGGCTATCGCTTCGGAGTTTGTATACGACTTTGAGTCGGAGGCGGCAACTGTAGAGGGCGAGACCTCGGCATATGTTGTCGAGAATCCTGCTGTTGATGGCTTCTTCTTCTCGTTGCCAGCCGATATGGATATGACTGCGGGATACATTGTGAGCCTCACAGATGCTGCGGGTAACGTCTGCGCCAAGGCATACAACGGCAAGACCTTCGCAAAGGGTACTACCACACGCGTAAACATCGAGTGGTCAACACCTTCTGTGTCACTCGGCACGCCTATGACATCATACAGTTACTACGTTTCGGGAGATGTCAATAAGGCTAACTCTTGTGCTAACAATGTCATCTACTTCACCACAGCATCTACATTTGCGGGTGTTCAGAACGCTATGATTGCCGAGGCTGGTTATGTGGTAGATGGTGTGACTTATGTGTCTGATGTTGATACTGCAACAAAGAGCTTTGCAATGACACAAGATGTCACAGTATCTACATGGGGTGCAAAGAGTGTTGAGGCTTATATTAAGACTAAGGATGGTCAGACATACAAGTCATCTACAACAGTGTATATTACAGGTTTGCCATATAGTTACAACTTCGTAAATGGCTCGTTGAATGCTTATCGCAACGCAGGTTGGTCGACAAATGGTAAGTTGCGAGTGGGTACTATGGATTTGGCTGGTCACAGCAGTACATTGGTATTGCACTATTACCGTAATGTGTTCGGTACAACTAATGAGTCTGGTTATATTGTTTCTCCAATGTTTAATATACCTGCTGATATTAACGTTCAGCCACAGGTGGTTCGCCACGCTTATGCCGCTGGAGTTTGGAATTTCAAAGCATTTAATAAGAATGGTTATGTAGGTCCAGTATCATCTGCTTCATCTTCAGCAAGTAAGTCTATTACTTGTACTGATAAGACAAACACAAGTCTTAGTGATAGTAAGGCTGGTGCAGGCGTTTGGTTGTCGGCATTTACAATGACACCTTCTCAGCAATATGTAAGTGTAAGTTGTGATACAGGTGTATCAGGTCAGGGAACATACTATTTCATTTATGAGGTAGGTCTCCGCTACGCAGAGTAACACGCTTTAGCACAATATCGAACTGCTCGGCTCTTAGAGTCGGGCAGTTTTTGTTTTAAGGGAAAAGTGAAAGGTGAAAAGTGAAAAGTAAGGTGTCTGCGACGCAGGTTTAGGGAATTTAAGGAATTTAATGAGTTTAGTGTTTCGCCCTAACTTCGCTAAACTCCCTAATTTCACTACCCATCACTACCTATAACTACCCATCAATCCCCATAGAAACTAAACATAAATTTCCGCACTTTTCACTTTTCAGTTTTCACCTGTCTCTTTAAAAAAATACCGCACTTTTCACTTTCCAGTTTTCACCTTTCACTTTTTTTTATTACCTTTGACGAACAAAGAATCCAGCGGCACAACGATATTCTTACCCGTTCGGTACGTGGCAATATGATCGGGATAGGTAATGCACACGTTGGGGGTGGTCTTTGTGGCGATATTGGTGATTACGTCGTTGTAGATCTTGCCGTAATCCGTATACAGGCGAAGATTGACGCGGATATTGGGATAGAGGGTCTGAAAGTCCTCGATGGCCTTTTTATAGATACGGGTCTGCTGGATATTGGTATCGTTTTTTGCCCAAAAGGTAATTTCGTATTCCCTCGTCATATCCAATCCATCGGGCATAACGAAGGGCTCCATCGCACGGGAGCCGTGGCATCCGCACACGGCGGGGACAAGAAGTCCGATCACCAAAAGCAAAGACAAAACTCGCAGAATTCTCATCCTTTGGTACCTCCGCTGGCAACGCCTTCCATGATCTTATTACGGAAAATGAGGAACAAAACGATCAGCGGCACGGAGATGGCCACCACCGCCGCCATCATAGCGGGGATGTTTTCGCGGCCAAATCCGTTTTCACGGATCTCCTGGATACCGTTGGACAACAGATAATACGCCTCGTCATCCGTGATCAGTCGTGGCCACACGTAGGAATTCCAGCACTCAATGACCTTCAGAATCACCACGGTAACCAGGGTGGGTTTGCAGATCGGGATCATAACTTTGAGCAGGTATTTTAAATCCGAGGTGCCGTCCACCTTGGCGGCGTAGTACAATTCATCGGGCACCTGTGCGAAATTTTCTTTCAGGAGGTACAAATAGAACACGGACATCACCGAGGGCAGGATCAGACCGGCAAAGGTATTACGCAGATCCAGATTGGTGATGGTGGTAAAGTTGGTGATGATCATCATCTCATTCGGGATCATCATAAGAGAAAGGAACAGAACGAACACCACGTTCTTTCCGCGGAAGTTCAAGCGGGAGAAGGCAAAGGCCGCGGGCACGATTACGATCAGCATCGTCAACGTGGTAATCGCCGTGAACACAGCAGTATTCAGGAAGTAGCGGCCCAGGGACACGGTAGTAAACGCATCGATATAGTTCTGGATCGTGGGGGCCAGGGTGTAAAACTTCGGAATATATTCCGCGTTGTACGCGCCGTATCCCTTAATGGACGTCAGAAGCATCCAGTAAAACGGAAACAGCACCAAAAGCGCCCACAAGGAAAGCAGCGTATAGGTGACGCCGTTTTTGACGGCACTGCGGGCGGCGGCACGCCGCTCGATCTTTTTATAATCTATCGGTTTTCCCATACTGTCACCTTCTTCAATAATGGACGTGTTTTCGGCTGATCAGCAGATTGATGCAGGTGATCGTCAAAACGATGGCAAAGAGCACCACGGCGGCGGCGGACGCATAGGAGGGGAATCCGCCGCTGTCACCGTACAGCATATCGTAAATATAGCCTACGATGGTGTTCATCTCCGCCGCGTTCAGGTCGGTACCGAACAGTGCCACCGCGTCGCTGTACGCCTTGAAAGCACCGATGAATCCGGTGATC
>JAFOCZ010000056.1 GCA_017380955.1 Alistipes sp. | reverse complement strand
AGTTTGAGTATGCAGATGGTGTGGTGCGCATATATAATAACTTCAACTTCACCAACTTGGCGGAGTATGAGTTTGGCTATAAACTATTGTGCGAGGGTGTTGTGGTTGTTGAGGATTCGCTTGGTGAGGTAAAGTGCGAGCCGGGCGAGTATGTAGATGTGGCATTGACGTTGGCCGATATGGCTGAGGGTAAGGAGTATGCCCTAAACTTCGAGGCTCAGCAGATGCAGCGCAGCATCCTCCCACCTCGCAATTGGCAGCGTGTAACGGTGGCTACGGAGCAGGTGTTGCTCTCGGAGTATGACTTTGCGCAGAGAGTTGGCGAGTGTGGTGAGTTGATGGTTGAGGAGGGTGAGAACTATGTGAGGGTTGCTGCTGGAGATGCTGTGGTGGTCTTCGGAAAGTCGGGACGCTTGGGTGGCTATGCCTATAAGGGTAAGCACGTATTCAGGGAGTTGCCCGAGCCGTGGTTCTGGCGCGCGGTGAACGATAACGACTGGGGTGCTGGCTTCCAGCATAAGGCAAACGTATGGCGTACCAACAACCGCAAACGTGTGGATGGTGCGGTGCAAGTGTTTGATGATAAGGTGGTTGCAGTGGCGACGTATAAGTTAATCGACGCACGCTCGTTGTACGTCGAGACATACACATTCTCGGCAGATGGCTCGCTGAGGGTAGAGGTTAAGTTTGAGCGCGGCGATGAGGATGTTCCGGAGTTGCCACGCTTTGGTATGCGTATGATTCTGCCACAGGATTACAAGAACTTCACCTTCTATGGTCGTGGTCCTTGGGAGAACTACTCCGACCGCAATGAGTCGTCGTTCGTGGGTCTCTATGAGCAGAGTGCCGATGAGCAGTTGTTCCCATATGTGCGTCCTCAGGAGTCGGGAAATAAGACCGATGTCCGCTGGTTGGAACTCACTGACAACGAGGGCGTTGGTATTCGTGTGGAGGGACTTCAGCCATTGAGCGTCAGCGCTATGCCTTACCGCGCGGAGGATCTCGACCCAGGACTCACGAAGAAGCAGATGCACTACTCCGACATAGAGCCACGTCGCGAGGTTGTCCTCCACGTAGACCTTGCGCAGCGCGGTTTGGGTGGCGATGACTCTTGGGGTGCTGTGCCTCACGCGCAGTATCGCCTCGAGGCCGACACCTATGAGTACGGCTACGTAATTCGCCCGATAACTAAATAAAATTCAAATAGCATTATGAAGAGATTTTTACTATCGTTTGTTGCTGTGATTGCAGCGATGTCGAGTGCTGTGGCGCAGAAAGATGCAGAGTTTTCACTCGACAACTATCTGAGTGGCGTAGAGTCGTTTGACTATGCCGTCTACAAAGATGCGGAGGGTAAGGACCGTGGTGCTGAGCGTGACAATGTCTACGAATATCCTACAAACAACGGTATCTATGCTGGTTATCTCTATACCAACGACCTCCTGAAGGATGAGCCATATAAGATAGAATACGGCACAAACTTCCTGTATTCTATGTCTACTAAGGACTATAACCGTTTTTATGTAGGCTATTCTGTGCCTAATATTATTTGGAAAGCGCCTGTGGAGAGTAATAAGGAGGATTACCCATTTACCCAGGGTTTCCACGTAGGCTATCTTCACGCAAGTCACCTCAGCAAGAAGATTCCACTATATCTCGAGTATGGCGTAAACTTCCAGTATCTCTTTGGTCGAGCATCGCAGCAATATAATAGCGGAGGTGGTAATAGCCATTTCTGGATTACCAATTGGGGTAGTATGTACTCGTTGAATGTCCCTCTGAATCTTGCTATGCGCCTTGGTTTTCACGGTGGCGAGAAGGCTATAACCCCATATCTCGGTGTAAACCTGCGTTATAACGTGGGCGGTACTATTAAGCAACGAGAGAGAGGCCTACTCATCCATCATATGGATATGAGGAGACTGATAAGATTGCCCTGTTTGATAAGTCTGATGATAGGTATGCAATGGGCGACAAGGCTTTTGAGCGCTTTCAGGTAGGTGTAAACTTCGGTGTCGGCTACACATACAAGAAGTTATATGTCGGCGTTGGCTGCACCTTTGATGCTATGAGGATTGCAAATGCCGTTAAGACCGGTAAGTTTAGTTATCAGGAGAAGTATCACATCGTCGGTAGTTTGTCTGTTGTTAATATTTCAATGGGTGTACAATTCTAATCGAAGCCGCCTAAAACTAACTCTTGTTATAGGACTTCTATCGTGAATCGGCTTGTTCAACAATAATTGTTGGGCAAGCCGATTTTATTATATACGCACAAAAATAGTCGTCATTGTTTGATTTGTCCGAAAAAAATGCTAACTTTGTATAGCATCAGTCAGCGTAGTGTCATTGGCGTAGGTGGCTGCTTGCAAATGAAGTAAACCTAAAACTCTTGATGTATGAAACGACTACTTTTACTTTGCTTGTCTGTGGTGACACTATTTAGTGCCCAGGCTCAGAATCAGACCCAGGGTGGCTCTAACGCAGCACTCGACTTCTTTGGTAAGATGGACTCAAGCGATTATAACCGTGTCTATGTAGGCTACAACCCTGTGAATCTCAAGTGGAATGACTTTGATTCCCTAATTGGTGATGCTCTGCCATTTAAGAATGGTCTTACTGTAGGTTATCTCCACGCAAGTAATATTCTTAAGGGTGTGCCTTTGTACATAGAGTATGGTGGTAACCTTATGTATACTTTTGGCAGGGACTCCTATTCTGAGGAGTACGACGGTGATTTGTATAAGGAGGTGACCAAGGCTAACCTATTCTCTGTGAATGTCCCTGTAAGCCTATCGTTGCGCCTCAGTTTCAATGACAACAAGATGTCGATTACACCATACTTGGGTCTTAACTTCCGCGTGAACTTGGCAGGAAACCTTAAGTATACATCTAAGGAGAGATATTACGATTACTACGATGATGTTTACGTTACCGATGAGGATTCTTATAAGGTAAATCTCTTCGACGAGGACGATATGGATGATAGCGCAGTAAAGCGTTTTCAGATTGGTTTCAATTGCGGTGTAGGATTCACTTACGCTAAGTATTCTCTCGGTGTAGGTTACACCACCGACTTCTCAAGTCTTATCAAGGCTGGTGATGAGGATTTTGAACTCAAAGGAAAACTGAATGTGGTGATGATTTCACTTGGTTACAATTTCTAACTCTTGTTATACGACTTCTATGTAGTAGAATACAAAAGCGGT